>JAGWVP010000030.1 GCA_018970825.1 bacterium
CAGGTGCCGACGTAGGAAGCGATCGAGGCGAGCCAGAGGGAGCGGAAGGTCGGGTGCGAGAGTGGTGCCCACGGCGAGGTCGCGGCGGCCGGCTGCGGAGGAACCGCGCCCGGGAGCGCCCCGTCGGTTCCGCGGGCGCTCCCGGGTGCCGAAGTCGGGTCGCCGGGGCTCTCCATCGCGACTTCGTCCTAGCATGGCGGGCGTGGTCGCCGACCCCGTCGTCGGCCGCTTGTCGGGACCCCGCCTCCCGTGTTCCAAGGCGCCCCATGGACGTATTGAAGGGCATCCGCATCCTCGAGGTCTCGGAATGGGGCTTCGTGCCCTCGTGCGCGACCGCGCTCGGCGACTGGGGCGCCGAGGTCCTGAAGGTCGAGCACCCGCTGCGCGGCGACGCGATCCGCGGCCTCATCACCTCGGGCATGATCCCCGGGGCCAAGGGCGTGAACTTCTTCGTCGAGCAGCTGTTCCGCAACAAGAAGAGCGTCGGCATCGACATCGCGAAGCCCGAGGGGCGCGAACTGCTCCACGAGCTCGTGAAGGTCTCCGACGTCTTCCTCACGAACTTCCTGCCCGAGGCGCGCGAGAAGCTCGGGATCACGCGCGAGGACCTGCGCCGGCTGAACCCGAGGCTCATCTACGCGAAGGGCCACGGCCAGGGGCAGAAGGGACCCGACGCGAACCGGGGCGGATACGACGGACTCTCCTTCTGGGCGCGCGGCGGCGTGTGCGACATGCTCACCCCGCCGGGACAGCCGCCGCTCCAGCAGCGCCCGGCCCTCGGCGACTTCACCGGCGGAATGTTCCTCGCCGGCGGCATCGCCGGCGCGCTCTTCCACCGCGAGCGCACCGGCGAGGCGATCGAGGTCGACGTCTCGCTGCTCGGCGAGGCCGTCTGGATGCTCTCCCCCGACATCGTCGCCGCGATGACCTACGGCTTCGAGCTCCCCAAGGGCGGGTCGGGGGGCACGCCGAACCCGCTCGTCGCCAACTACGCCTGCGCCGACGGCAAGCTGCTCGTCCTCATGATGCTGCAGCACGACCGCTTCTGGCCGATCTTCTGCCGCGCGGTGCGGCGCGACGACCTGCTCGCCGACCCGCGCTTCAACCCCGACGCCGAGCGGGCGAAGAACCCGAAGGCGCTGTTCGACGAGCTGCGCGAGATGTTCGCCCGCGAGCCCCGCGCCCACTGGGCGTCGCTCCTCGACGCTTCCGAGTGCATCTGGGGGCCGATGCAGGGGCCGCTCGAGGTGGTCGAGGACCGGCAGGTGAAGGCGAACGGCTACATCCTCGACGTCGAGCACCCGGTGCACGGCACGGTGCGCGTGTGCGCGAGCCCCGTGCAGTTCAACTCGGAGCCCCCCGTCGTCCGCAACGCGGCGCCCGACTGCGGCGCCGACACCGAGTCGGTGCTGCTCGAGGTCGGGCTCACCTGGGAGCAGATCGGCGCGCTGAAGGAGAAGGGCATCATCTCCTGACGGGTGAGCGCGCGCCGGGCGCGTGCCTTCCGGGGCGTCGAGCGCCCGTTCCCCTTACGGGCGGCGCGCGCGCGCCGGGGTCGCCGCGCGTCGACCGCGGTCGCCCCTCCGCTCAGTCGCCCGGAAGCGCGCGCGCGAGGATCGCGCCGAAATCGGTGCTCGCCGGAAGCGTGCCGTACTCGAGCCGGCCCCCGCCGAGCCGCGAGGCGCAGTAGGCGTCCGCGACCGCGGCCGGTGCATGGCGCACGAGCAGGGAGGCGCAGAGCGCGGTCGCCGCCCGCTCGGCGAGGGTGCGCGCGCGCAGTTCGGTGTCGGCCGGATCGCGCAACTCGGCGTCGAGAGCGTCGACCGCCGCGTCGAGTCGGCGGTCGCCTCCGCGTGCGAGCCGGATCTCGCCGAGCAGCGCGGGAAGCGCATCCGGCTCCCGCCCGGCGGCGCGGAGCACGTCGAGGCAGATCACGTTCCCCGACCCCTCCCAGATCGCGTTCACCGGAGCCTCGCGGTAGAGCCGCGGCATCACGGACTCCTCGACGTACCCGGCTCCGCCGAGGCACTCCATCGCCTCGTAGACCATGTGGGGGGTGCGCTTGCAGACCCAGTACTTGCCGAGCGCGGTGGCGATGCGGGCGAACGCCCGCGCGCCGTCGTCGGCCGGGAGCTCGTCGTAGGCGCGCGCGAGACGCAGCAGCAGCGCGGTCGCCGCCTCGGACTCGATCGCGAGGTCGGCCAGCACGTTGCGCATGAGCGGCTGTTCGCACAGCCGCTCACCGAAGGCGCGGCGGTGGCGCGCGTGGTGCACGGCCTGGGCCGTCGCCTGTCGCATGAGGCCCGCGCTGCCGCCCACGCAGTCGAGCCGCGTGTGGTGCACCATGTCGATGATCGTGCGGACGCCGCGCCCCTCCTCGCCGAGCATCCAGGCGAAGGTGCCGCGGTACTCGATCTCGCCGGATGCGTTCGAGCGGTTGCCGAGCTTGTCCTTCAGGCGCTGGATCGCGAACGGGTTGCGCGAGCCGTCGGGCCGGAAGCGCGGGACGAGGAAGCACGAGATGCCCCGGTCGTCCGCGCCCTCGCCGGTGCGTGCGAGCGTGAGGAAGGCGTCGCCGTTGGGGGCCGAGCAGAACCACTTGTGACCGACGAGCCGGTATCCCGCGCCCGGCCCGCCGCGCCCGTCCTCCGGGGTCGCGCGCGTCGTGTTGGCCCGGACGTCGCTGCCGCCCTGCTTCTCGGTCATCGCCATGCCGACCAGCACGGAGGTCTTGCCCTCGGCGGGGACGACGCGCGGGTCGTAGGTCGTCGAGAGGATCCGCGGCTCCCAGGTCGCGGCGATCTCCGGCTGGCGGCGGAGTGCCGGAACGGAGGAGAAGGTCATCGTGATCGGACAACCGGTCCCGGCCTCCGCCTGCGCGAGCAGCGAGTGCATCGCGCTGCGGGCCACGTGCGCCCCGGCGACCGGCCGTCGCCACGGCAGGCAGTGGACCTCGTGCGACATCGCGATCGCCATGAGCTCGTGCCACGCGGGATGGAACTCGACCTCGTCGATGCGGTGGCCGAACCGGTCGTGCGTCCGGAGTTCGGGAGCGAAACGATTCGCGTCGCGACCGAGTCGCACCGCGCGCGCGCTGCCGGCGAGGGCCCCGATCGCGCGCACCCGCGCCGCGGCCCAGCCGCCGCCCTCGCGCTCGAGGCCCTCGCGGAGCGCCGCGTCGCCGTCGAGCAGGTTCACGTCCTCGAAGGGTGGCGGCTGGTTCAGGACCTCGTGGGTCTCGTCGGGGTGGCCCGTCCCGGATCGCGAGTGCATGGCGGCTGTCTATCCCCGCCCCCGGACCCGGCCAAGCCGGCCGGGCTCGTGGAGCGCGCGCCGGCCCGGGTGGTAGGATCGGGACGTGAGCGTTTCCCGTCGAACGGCCGGAGCCCGCCGGGCGGCTCCCGCCGCTCCCCGCGCCCGGAGACGCACGGCGGGGGAGAGGCTCTTCGCACGAGGCCTCGAGCGCCTCGGGTGGCCGGGGGCGAGCATCGACCGGCTGCTCGAGGAGGCGGCACCGGCGGCCTTCGCGGCCGGGCGCACGATCTACCGCGAGGGAAGTCCGGCGCAACGCTTCTTCTGGATCGTCGACGGGGTCGCGAGGGTGTCCCTGCGAGGCTCGCTCGGTCACCGCGTTCCGCTCTCGCTGGCGCGCCCGGGCGCGCTGCTCGGGCGCAGTCTCGTCGCCTCCGGTCGCAGGCTCGACAGCGCGGTCGCCTTCACGCCGGTGCGCGCGCTCGCGATCGAGGCCGGTCGATTCGACGAGATCCTGCGCGAGCTTCCCTTCGAGGCGAGCCGTCGCACCGAGCACGGTGCCCTCGCCGACCACTCCCGCACGCTCGTGCGCACCGTCCGCCTCCTCACGCAGGACGATCCCGGCCGGCTCGCGATCGCGCTCGTCTCGGCCGCGCAGGGACTCGCGTCCGCGCCGCGGGGAGCCCGTTCCGTGCGGCTGCGGATCGGCGCGGCGGATCTCGCGGACATCGCCGGCGTCGCGCCCGCGGGCGTGTCGCGTGCGCTCGACGACCTCGCGTCTCGCGGCCTCGTCCGCAGGCGCGGTCGCGACCTGTTCCTGCGCCTGCACGAGCTCCTCGAGCTCTGCGGCGACTGAGGATCGAGCGTGTCCCGCCCGGGGAACTCGCAGGGATCGGGGGGGGGCGCACGATTCGCGCTCGCCCGTGCGCTCGCGGTGGCCGTCCCCCTCCTCGCCGCGGTCGTCCCGGGTCGTTCGCCGCTCGCGGCCGAGGCGTCGCCCGCGGCCGCGGGGCAGGCGGCCCCGTCGGGGGTGCCCGACACGTCTCCCGGGCCCGACCGGGCGCCGACGGCCGTCGCGGAGGGGCCCGCGGCGTCGCCGGTTCCGTCCCCGGACGACGTCGGCATGCGCGACCCGGAGGACGACCTCGCCGCGATCTCGACCCGCGCCGCGCCGCGGAGCGATCCCGGGCGCGTGTTCGCTCTCCTCGTGAACGGCGGCTCCCGCCCGGCGATGAACTACCAGTCGCACGTGCTGAACCTGCGCGCCGTGCTCGCGTGGCTCGGGCGCTCCGGCGTCGCGCCGTCGCGCATCACGGTGCTCTCGAGCGACGGCGACGATCCGGCGGCGGACCTCGCCGTGCGCGAGATGCGGGCGGGCGCGGCCTCGGACCTGCTCGACGGCACGCGCCTCGAGGGCAGCCACGGGCGCCCGATCGAGACGGTGAGCACGCGCATCGAGGGAGTGAAGCTGGAGCCCGCGACCCGCCGCTCGCTCGAACGGTGGTTCGCGACCCGGGGGCGCTCCCTGCGCGCGGGCGACACGCTCCTGCTCTACGTCACGGACCACGGGACCCGGGGCAAGAAGGGACCGGACGAGACGCGCATCCTCCTGTGGGGTCGCGACGAGTGGATCGACGTTCGCGGGCTCGACGCGCTGCTCGCGCGCCTGCCGCGCGGCGTCCGCGTCGTCTCGCTCATGTCGCAGTGCTACTCGGGCGGCTTCGCTCGACTCGGCCGCGTGCGCGCGCGCGACGGGGGTGAACTGCCGTCCGGCGCGGCCTGCGGGTACTTCTCGGCGACGGCCGAGCGGCGCGCGTGGGGCTGCTATCCCGAGAACCGCGGCAAGGAGAACGTCGGCCACTCGGTGCGCTTTCTCGAAGCCCTCGAGGCGACCGGCGACTTCCCCGCGAGTCACGAGATCGTGCTCCGGCGCGATCGCACCCCCGACGTCCCGCTGCGATCCTCGGACGTCCAGCTCGAGATCCTGCTCGAACAGGCGGCCCGCTCGAAGGGGCTCACCCTGCGCGAGTACGCGGACCGGATGCTCGAGGAGGCCTGGCGCGACCGCGCGAAGTGGGAACCGGAGATCCGCTCGATCGACCGCGTCGGCAGGACCTTCGGCATCGCCTCGCCGCGCTCGGTCGCCGAGGTCGACGAGCGCCTCGAGCAGCTGCCCGCCCTCGGCAAGCCGCTCGCGACGTGGTCGCGCGCCTGGACCGCTTCGCGCGACGATCTCGCGGAGGCGAGTCTCGCGCGTTTTCTCGCCGGGAACCCGCAGTGGGCCGAGCGCGTCTCTCCGCCCGCGGCGACGCCGACGTCGCCGCCCTCGCCCGGGGCCCCGGCGACGGGGGCTGCCGCACCGGCCGCGACGCCCACGCAGGCCGGGCCGCGCGAGGCAGCACTCGTTCCCTCCGCCGCGCCCACGGCGACGGCGACGCCGACTGCGCTCGCCGGCTCGCCGACGCCGATGGCGAAGCCCGCCGCGACGACCGTGCCGCCCTCGCCGGACGGCGAGCCGCCCGCCGAGGAGACCCCAACGGTCGGCGACGTCCTCGACCGCGCACGCGAGGGCCGCGAACTCCTCGCCGCGCTCGAGCCGTTCGTCCGTGCCGAGGCCGGGACGCAAGCGCGCATCGAGGTGCTGCGCGAGCGCTCGAAGCTCGCGCGCGAGGCGTCCTATCGCATGGAGGTCCGGGAGGCGGCGCTGCTGCGCATGCGCGCCGGGCTCCTGTCGATCGCGGGGCGCGTGCACCTCGCGGGCCATGCCCGCCCGACGACCCGGGCGGCCTTCGAACGCCTGTTCGCCTGCGAGGATTTCGCGCTTCCTCTCCTCGGCGCCCCGCCGACCGAGGCCACGCCCGAGCCGGAGCCCGACCTGCCGCCGTATGCCGACGACCTCGCGGTCGCCGCGCGCGTGGCGCCCGCCTGGATCGGCATCTCCTTCCGGCCGCCGACCGACGATCAGCGGGCCGCCGTGCCCGAGAGCGCCCCGGGCGCGACCGCGGTCCACGACGTCTACCCGGATTCCCCCGCGCAGGTCGCCGGGCTCGAGGCGGGGGACGTGATCCTCGGCCCGCCCGGCGCCCATTTCCGCGAGCCGAGCCAGGTGCGCGAGTGGACCATGCTGCGCCCCGTCGGGGAGCCCGCGGTGCTCGACGTCGTTCACGAGGGGGCGATCGTGCAGAGGACGATCCTCCCCGGCCCGCACCCGGGCCGCTTCCCCGAGATGCCCGGGCCGCCCGAGCCCGGCGCGATCGCACCCCCGCTCGACCTGGTCGCGTTGCGGGGGGACGTGCCGACCTCGCTTGCGAACGGCACGCCGCACCTCCTGTTCTTCTGGGCGACCTGGTGCCTGCCGTGCAAGAAATCGCTGCCCGAGGTCCTGGCCTTCGCGCGCGAGCGGGGAGTCGAGGTTCTCGCGATCACCGACGAGGAGCCGGCGACGGTCTCGACGTTTCTCGGCTCGGGCGTCGTGCCCGTCTTTCCCGCGACGGTGCTGCGCGACCCGAAGCGCCGCACGCATCGTGCTTACGGGGTGAGCGGCACGCCGACGTTCGTCCTCGTCGACGGGTCGGGCAAGGTCGCGAGCGTCTCGACCGGCTGGAGCCCGAGGAAGGGCATCGGGGTGCCGGGTTGGCGATGGAGCGGTCGGGAGGAGGCCCCCGCCGCAGCGGGCGCTTCGCGCTCCGGTTCCGCGGGATCTCCGCCGCGTCCCCGGCCGGCTCGCGCTTCGCGAAGGCCCTGACCGAGGGGCACGCCGCGACCACGCGACGACCGAGCCGCGAGGCCGATTCCCGGCTGGACGCCGCGCGGGTGCTGGGTTACGACCGGCCGCGCGGCGTCGCACCGTGCACGCTCCCGCGCGACCCGCCGCGCCGCCCTTCCACGGAGGACTCATGAACCGCAGGATCGCATTCCTACTCGGGCTCTCGCTCGGACTCCGGACGCTCGCCGCCGCGCCGGTGCTGGCCGACACCTTCACGCCGGACACCTTCGACGACGCGGTGGATCCCAAGCCGGGCGACGGCACCTGCGGCTCGGGCAGCGGGACCTGCTCGCTGCGGGCCGCGGTGCAGGAGGCCAACGCGTCCACCCGTGCCAACCGGATCGAACTCGGGCAGGGGACCTACCGGCTCACGATCGACGGCCCCGACGAGTCGCTCGGCGCGACCGGCGACCTCGACCTGAACACCGACGTGGAGGTCGTGGGCCGGGGCGTCGGCATCACCATCATCGAGCAGCGCGTGAAGCACCGGATCTTCGAGGTCACGCCCAAGGGGACCGCGAAGATCTCGGACATGCTCCTCCGCGGCGGCATGTCGCTCGGCGACGACGGCGGCTCGATCCTGGTCGACGGTCGTCTCGCGATTTCGAACGTCACCATCGACCGCGGTCGGGCGAAGGCGGACGCGCTCCAGTCGAACGGGCTCGGCGGCGGGATTCGCAACCGCGGCCACCTCGACGCCATGAACCTGATCATCGGGGCCTGCACGTCGGACGGTCGGGGCGGGGGCATCGCCAACAGCGGCGTGATGACGCTCTCCAACTCGCAAGTCGTCGACAACGCCTCGCGCACCGACGCGGGTGGGGGCCTCTACAACGACGGCGAGCTCACGATCGCGATCAGCCAGATCGCGGCGAACTCCGCGGGCGACGGGGGCGGCCTCGACAACGTGGGCGGCAAGCTGAAGATCGTGGACAGTACCTTCGCCGGCAACAAGGCGACCGGCGGCGTCGGCGGCGGGATCCGCAATTCCGGCAAGGACGCGACCCTCGTCCTCGTCAACTCGACCCTCAACAGCAACGTCGGTCAGAAGCAGGGTGGCGGCCTCGTGAGCCTCTCCCCGGCGACCGCCGACCTGAACAACGTCACGTTCGCGCAGAACGCGGCGGGAGACGGCGGCGGGATCGTCTCGGACAAGGCCGCGGGCGTCGTCCTCTCCAACACGATCCTCGCGACGAACACCGCGGGGCCCGGCGGCGCCCCGGACTGCAAGGGCGCGGTCACCTCGCGCGGGCACAACCTGGTCGGCAAGCCCGGCGGGTGCGACTTCCGCGCCGAGGGGGACCTCGTGGGCAAGGACCCGAAACTCGGTGCGCTGTCGCCGAACGACGGACCGACCCGGACGCGCGCGCTGCTCGACGGCAGTGCGGCGATCGGCGCCGGCAGCCCGAAGACGCCCGACGGCAAGGACGGAGCGTGTGCGCCGGCCGACCAGCGCGGCGTGAAGCGCCCGCAGGCCTATGGTGGCGACACCAGGCCCGCCTGCGACATCGGCGCCTACGAGGCGCAGAACCCGAAGACCGGCGCCGTGCCGAGCGCGGGTCCCGGCGCGTGAGCGTGCCGCCGGCCGGGCCGGCGGGACGCTCGATCCTCGTGCTGACGTTCCGCTGGCCCCCGCAGGGGGGCGGCGGCGTCCAGCGCACGCTCAAGTTCGTCAAGTACCTCGCGCGGCTCGGCTGGGATCCTGTCGTCCACACGGTGAGCAACCCGTTCACCGACCTCTGGGATCCCGGGCTCGGCGGCGAGGTGCCGGGCGGCGTGCCGGTCTACCGGACGCCGACGATCGAGATCGAGGCGGTCGAGACCGGGATTTCCCGCCTCGGCGGAAGGCTGCGCGGCCTGCTCCGGCGCGAACGTGCTCGCGCGCGGCGCGGCCCGGGCGGGGCCGGGGCCCCGGGCGGGAGCCCGCCCGCGACGGCGGGGTCGGAGCCGAAGCCGTCCGCCCCCGTGCCGACGAAGATCGTGGGCGAACGAGAGGCCCGCCTCGCCCGCGGCGGTCGCATGGCGAGGCTGCAGGACTTCGTCTGGGGGCGCCTGCTCGTGCCCGACCCCCAGGTGGCCTGGCTGCCGGGTGCGTTCCTGCGCAGCCTGTCGATCGCGCGACGTCACCGGGTCGCCGCGATCTACTCGACCGCGCCGCCGCAGTCGCTCAACGTGCTCGCGCTCGCGCTGCGGCGCCGCACCGGGCTTCCGTGGGTCGCCGACCTGCGCGATCCGTGGACCACCGGGCTGCACCGCAACCAGTGGTACGCCGGCAACCCGTCGCGCCGTGCACGAGAGGAGCGCTGGGAGCGCGCGATCTTCGAGGAAGCCGACCACGTCGTCGTGGTGAACGAGGCGGCCCGCGAGGAGTTCCTCCGGAAGTACCCCTCCTGCCCTCCCGATCGGATCTCGGTCATCACGAACGGCTTCGACCCGGCCGACTTCGCCCACGTGACCGCCGAGCCGCGCTTCCTCGAGGGCGGATGCCTCCACGTCACCGTGACCGGTCACGTCGAGACGATGTTCGACCTGTTGCCGTTCTTCGAGGCGGTGCGTCGGGTGGTCGAGTCGGACGCCTCCGACCGGACGCTCCTGCGGATCGACTTCGTCGGCACGAAGCGCCAGCCGCGCTACGACGCCTGGATCGCCGAGCGGGGGCTCGGCGACGTGATCCGCTTCCACGCCTACGTGCCGCATGCCGACAGCGTGCAGTATCTCGCCGACAGCCAGGTGCTGATGCTCTGCATGACCCCGGTGAAGGAGTACGGGGCCGTGAAGATCCTCGGCAAGATGTGCGAGTACCTCTACACGCGAAAGCCGGTGCTCGCGCTGACGATCCCCGGCGTGACGAGCCGCATCCTCGAGCGCGCGGGCGTCGGCACGACCGTGGACCCGAACGACGTCGACGCGATGGAGGCGGCGTTGCGCCGCTACCTCGCGGACTTCCGCGCCGGCACGTTGCGGGCGCGACCGGACGAGGAGGTCATCGCGACCTTCGACCGCGAGCGGCAGGCGGCCCAGCTCTCGGAGATCCTCGCCGCGGCGATCGCCGCACGCGCCGCGGGGACGGCCGCGCGACCGGCCTGAGTCGCCCGCGGGCTCCCGTGCCGCGACGAGCGGCTTGCCGGCGGGCCGGCTCGGCGAGTAGGACGGGATCCGTGCTGCGCAAGACCGTCGCCCCCGCCCTGCTCGCGGCTCTCGTCGCGGCCTGCGGCGGTTCCTCCCCGACGCCGTGGGTCGAGCCGCCGCCGTGCACGGGCAACCTCGTCGACCTCGCGAGCGACGTCCGTCCCGTCCACGACCCGGCGATCGCGCGCGAGAACGGGGTCTACTACGTCTACTCGTCGAGTCCCGACGGGACGTTCTACACCTCCCTGGACCTCCGGACCTGGACGCGCCGGGGCTCGGTGTTCGACGGTGTCCCGTCGTGGATCCTCGACCTGATCCCCGAGGCGAACCACGTCGGGTCGCCGGACGTCGAGTGGTACGACGGACGCTGGGTCCTCTACTACCAGAGCCACGTGCAGGGGACCTGCAACGCCGCGATGGGCGTGGCGACCAACCGGACGCTCGATCCCCTCTCGCCGGAATACGGGTGGCAGGATCACGGGCTCGTGCTGCGCTCGACCCCGGAATACGCGAACTTCCCGTACCTCTGCGGTGCCGACGGGACCTGGTTCGACGCGATCGATCCCACCCTGTTCGTCGACCCGGCGGACGGTCGGCCCTGGCTCGCCTTCGGCTCCACCCTGGGCGGCATCTACCTGGTCGAGATCGATCCGCACACGTTCCTGCCGACGCAGTCCCCGCGCGACTTCGTCCTGCTCGCGGCCCGCGACCTCGGGCTGCCCGATCCCATCGTCGAGGCGCCGTACCTCGTCCGTCGCGACGGCTGGTACTACCTGTTCCTGTCGCACGACCGCTGCTGCCAGGGCGCGAACACGACCTACCGGATTCTCGTCGGGCGCTCGCGGAATCTCGCCGGACCCTACCTCGACCGGGACGGGCGGCGCCTCCTCGACGGCGGCGGCACGGTGCTGATCGAGCGCGAGGGCAGCCTGATCGGAACCGGCCACGCGGACGTCTTCTCCGACGGAGGCTGGGACTACCTCGTCCACCACGCCTACGATTCGCGGGCGGACTACGAGCCCGTGCTGAACGTCCGGAGACTCGACTGGGACGAAGAGGGTTGGCCCCGGGCCTGCAAGCGCGACGACGGCTGAGCGCCGGCCGGCGCCGCCCACGCGTCGCTCGGAGGGCGACCGCCGCGGCTCACTTCGCGAGCAGGCCCCTCTGCGCCATGTCGCGCACCGCGGCGTCGGCGACCTCGGTCACGAACGAATCGATGCGGTTCGGGTTGATCGTGTCGCTGAGCCCGCCCCACAGCACTCCTTCGCGCCGCAGCGAGTACACGAGCGTCTCGACCGCGACCAGGGTGTCCGTGCGCAGGTACCCGGGCGAGTAGGACGCGCGCCACGCGCCCCACGGGGAAGGGCTCCAGGTGCCGGGAACGTAGGTCGCCTGCCGGGTCTGGGAGACGACGCGCATCAGGACGAAACCGTCGATGCCCGCAGCCCCGAGCTTCTCCCGGGCGACGTTCTCGTCGCGGGCCTCCTGCGTGCCGAGGAGCGTGTAGCCGGGCACGCCGATCGCCCCGCGCTCGGTCAGGTCGCGAGCGAGCGCGTCCTCCGCGACCCGGCGCGTCGACTCCTGGTCCGACGCGAACACGGCCGCGACGCGCTTGCCGGCGAGCGACACGGGCTCCTGGCCCGGTGCCACCCACGTCGAGCGAAACGTCGTCGAGGCGCAGGCCGCGAGCATCGACGCCGCGGCGAGGAACGCGGCCGTCCGCGCGAGGCCGCTCCCTCGAGTCGTCGTCGGGCGACCCGCGAGTCGGCGGCCCGGGCCCCCGGTCGCTCCCTCGTTCCTCACGGCAGCGCGACGATGCAGACGCCGCAGGCCTGCGGGGCGCCCCCGATGTTGTGCGAGAGCGCGACGGTCGGGCCCTTCACCTGGCGCTTCTCGGCCTTGCCCTGCAGCTGCTTGTAGTTCTCGTAGATCATCCTCACGCCGGTCGCGCCGGTGGGGTGGCCGAAGGTCTTCAACCCGCCGTCGGTGTTCACCGGCAGCTCGCCGCCGAGTTCGAAGGTGCCGGACGCGATGTGCTCCTTCGCCGAGCCCTTCTCGCAGAACCCCAGGTCCTCGTAGGCGAGAAGCTCGGTGAGCGTGAAGCAGTCGTGGACCTGCGCGACGTGGATCTCCTTGCGCGGGTTCGTGATGCCGGCCTGCTCGTACACCTGCCGGGCCGCCATCTCGGTCGGCTTCCAGCGCAGGAAGTCGAAGTCCGGGTCTTCCTTCGGGTCGGGGGCCAGCGCGATGCCGATCGCGCGGACGAGCACGAAGTCGTCGCGGAAGCCCTTGGCGAGGTCGCGCCGGGTGAGGATCGCGGCGGCCGCGCCGTCGGACTGTGCGGCGCAGTCGTAGAGGCCGAAGGGCCAGGAGATGAGCCGGGCCTTCAGGGCGTCTTCGACCGTGATCTCGCGCTTGAGCATCGACTTCGGCGCGAGCGTGCCGTTGTGGTGGTTCTTCACGGCGATCCGGGCGAGGTCCTCGCGGCCGGCGCCGTAGGTGTCGAAGTAGCGGGCCGCGCAGTGCGAGAACCAGCCCGCCGGGGTCGCCGGCAGGCCGCGCACGCCGGTCACGGCGACGCTCGGGCCCGACACGCCGCGGTCCTTCGGCTTGTCGAAGCCGACGACGAGCACCGTGTCGTACATCCCGCTCGCGACCGCGAAGACGCCGTAGCGAAAGGCGTCGGTGCCGGTCGCGCAGTAGTTCACGACCATGCTGACGGGCCGGTCGTACATCTTGAGTGCGTCGGCGACCTCGGCCGTGCCCTTCGACGGGTACTGCGCGCCGCAGAATACCGCCTCGATCTGGCGGTGCGGATCCTCGAGCCCGGCGTCGGCGTAGGCCTCGTAGGCGGCCTCGACGATCATGTCCTGGGGGTCCTTGTCCCAGTTCTCGCCGAACTTGCAGCAGCCCATGCCGACGA
>JAGWVP010000637.1 GCA_018970825.1 bacterium
TGAACGGCAGCGGTCGCTCGACCTGCTCGAGCTCATGCGCGACCACTGCCCGGAGCTCTCGTACGAGCTGGTCGATCTCGACCGCAACCCGCAACGCGCGAAGGACCGCGGGGTCGATCACTACGACCGCGCGGTCCTGTCCTACGACGGCCGCGATCTCGCCGTGCCCGCCGGCAGCGAGGAGGTGCTGACCGGCGCGATCGCGAAGCTCGTGCGACGGACACCCCGGGTCGTCTACTTCGTGACCGGGCACCGCGAGCGCGGGCTCGCCCAGGGCAAGGACGAGGACTACGGGCGGGTGGTCGGCCTGCTGCGGGACGAGGGCTTCGAGGTCCGCACGCTGCCTCTCCTCGGCGCGCCCGCGGTGCCCGCGGACGCCGCGGCGGTCGTGGTCGCGGGGCCGGAGCTCGACTTCGTCCCCGGCGAGCTCGCGAAGCTCGGTTCCTTCCTCGACGGGGGCGGTTCCGTTCTCCTGCTGGTCGACCCGGTCGAACTGCCGGTCCTCGGCGAGTGGCTCGCCGCCCGGGGCGTTCGCCTGCGCGACGACGTCGTCGTCGACGGCTCGAATCGCGTCTACGGCAGCGACGGAACGAGCGTCGTCGTGCCGTTCTGGCGCGAGCACGAGGCGACCGCGGCCCTCGACGTGCCCGCGGTGCTCGGCCGCGCGCGCTCGGTCGCCCTCGTCTCGGGTCGCGAGGAGGAAGCGGAGACCGGCAGTTCGGTGCTCGCCCGGACCGCGCGCGAGAGCTTTGCCGCCGCCGGCGCGGCACGTACCCGCGCGGGTCAGGTGACCTACGAGGAAGGTCGCGACGAGCAGGGCCCGGTGCCGGTCATGGCGGTCGCGTCCTCGGCGGCGCAGGTCGCGGCCGGCTCGCGCGCGGGACGCCTCGTCGTCGTCGGCGACGCGGACTTCCCGAGCGACTCCTTCCTCCCGCTGCTCGGCAACAAGGACCTGTTCCTCCACCTCGTCGGCTGGCTCGCGGAGGACCGCGCCGGGGCGGCGCGTCCCCCCGCGCAGACGGTGTCGCTCGGGCCGCTCTCGCCGGTCTTCGTCTCCGAGCGCGCCCTGCGCCGGATCCTCGCAGCGACGGCCGTCGTCGAGCCGCTGCTCGTGCTCGCGGCGGGCGCCGCCGTGGTCCTCGCGCGCCGACGGAGGAGATGAGGCGAGTGGATCCGAACCGTCGCATCGCGCTCTCGCTCGCGGTGATCGCGGTCTCCGTCGCGGCGACGACGTTCGCCTGGCGGCTCCGCCCGCCTCCTCCCCCGCCGCCGTCCGCGTCGAACGTGCCGGTGTTCGCGTTCTCGCCCGCGGAGGTGGCGTCGATCCGGGTCGCGGCCGGCGAGCGTCGGCTCGAGGCCCGGCGCGCCGGTGCGGGATGGGACGTGTCGCGGGTCGCGGGGCCCCGCGACCCGGGGGACCCGGTGCCGCGCCCGCCGAGCGGCGAGGTCGACGGCGTCGTGAACGCGCTCGTGCGAGACGTCGTCGCTCTCCCGGTGATCGACCGCTTCCCGCGCGGCGAGACGCCGCTCGCCGACTTCGGGCTCGCCGAGCCTCGCGCGACGATCGAACTCGGCCTCGTCGGCGGTGCGACGCGCCGGCTCGAGATCGGGTCGACGACGATCGCGGCCAACGCGATGTACGCCCGCGCGACGCCGCCCGACGACGTCCTCGAGATCGGGACGCTGCTCCTGACCGCGATCGACGCGGCGACCTGGCGGTTGCGAGGGCTCGACGGCGGGTCGGGCGCTCCCGCGCCCGCCGCCGAGCAGGGAGGGCCCGGATGAAGCTGCTCGGCGACTGGCTGCGCGAGGTCGCCTCGCGCGAGGGAGATCGCGACGCGTTCGTGTGGTTCCCGCCGGGCCGGGCCCCGCGCGAGCCCCGGCGCATGACCTACGCGGACTGGGACCGTCGCAGCGACGCGATCGCGGCCGGGCTCGCGTCGCTCGGGCTCGGGCGCGGCGACGTGCTGGCCCTGCTGCTGCCGCCGCGGCCGGAGTACGCGCTCTGCTACCTCGCGGCGGCCAGGATCGGCGTCGTCACGACCGGCGTGAACCCGCGGTTCGGCG
>JAGWVP010000638.1 GCA_018970825.1 bacterium
CCGCTCTCGAACGCCGCCCGGAGCTCGACCGCGCGTTCGGCGCGGTCCCCGGCTGCGAAGCGCCGGAGGAAGTCCGGCTTCGGCTCGACACGGTCCGCGAAGGAACGCGGCACGCGACGGCCCGGCGGCGGGAACAGCAGGTCGGAGTACAGCGAGCGCTGCGCCCATCCCTGCCAGGCCGTCCGCACCCACCGGTCGAGCCGGTCCTCGACGCCGGCGGACGAGACCGGGCCTTCCGGCAGCCCGGTGTCGAGGATCCGGTGGACCGGCGTTCCGCGGGCGACCTCCATCGTCGTCCCCATGTCGGGCGCGCTCACGCCCAGCACCACGACCGAGGGACGGAGACGACCGATCGACCGCGAAAGCACCTCGGCGTCGGTCACGGTGCTCGCGTAGACGAACAGCGGCACGACCTCGGTGTCGGCGGGCGCACCTGCCGAGACGAGAGCCGCGCGCAGCACGGGCAGGGGGCGGGAGCCGAAGTCCATCTGGGAATTGCCCATGAGGACGATCGGACGCGCGCCCTCGGGGTGGCCGGTACGCAGGGTGCGCACCGCGTCCACGACCTGCGAGTTCACGGCCGCGAAGAAGGTCGCGGGCATGGTGTCGTCCGACAGCGCGGAAAACAGGTCGAGACGGCGCAGCGCGAGGTCGAGCAGCGCGAGCAGCAGAACGGCGGCGAGCAGTCCGCGTCGTCGCGTGCGCACGTCCATCCCCGTCGACGGTAGCCGAGCGGGCTCCGGGGTGCGAGCCCGTGCAGGCCGCGACGGCGTCGTTCGACAGCCCCGGCGCCGATCGGCTAGCGTTCGCGCGGCATGGCCGAAGTCGCAACCGGCGGCGCCGGGTCCGGGAGCCGGCTCGCGGCGATCGACGTCGCGAAGGGGCTCGCCGCGCTCTGGGTCCTGCTCATCCACGCGGGAGCCCTCGAGGGCGACCCGCTCATGGTCTACCTGTTCAACCGGGCCGCCCCGCTGTTCGTCGTCCTGATGGGCGTGAACGCCGGCCTCTGGTGGCGGCGACGGGGGGGCGACGACGTCCTCGACTGGTGGACGGGACGGGCCCGCCGGCTCTATCCGCCGATGTGGCAGGCGCTCGCCGCCTTCTGGGCGATCGCGGTGATCGCGCCGCCCGCGCTGCGCGGCGCGCTCGGCTGGAAGCGCCTCGTGCGCAACGTCCTCGGCTGGCTCGAAGGAGTCGGCACCGGCTGGTTCGTCACGCTCGCAATCGAGTTCGCGCTGCTCATGCCGCTGGTCGTCCTCGCCGTCCGCCGACTCGGTCCCCGGCGCGCCCTCGCGCTCTCGATCCTGGCGAGCGTCGCTTGCTTCGTCTTCCGCTTTCCGCTCGTCGGCCGACTCGGAACCTTCGGCTGGTTCGTCTTCCCGCCGCGGCTGCTCGCGAACGTGGTCTTCGGGTTCGTGCTCGCACCGTTCGTCGACCGCCTGGGGGCGCGCGAGATGATCGCGGCGGCGGCCGCCTGTGTCGCCTACTTCGCGCTTCCCGCGCTGCTCGGCGCGGCTTCGCCCTGGCAGCTCGTGCCCGACGGGATCGGGCTGTCGGCCTCCGGGGCGAGTGCGGCCGCGTACCGGCTCCTCGACCTGCCGGTCGCGGTGCTCCTCCTGGGGGCCTCGGCGCTGCTCGCCGCGGTGCCGGTGCTCGGTGCGGCGCTCGACTGGCTCGGGGTGCGCTCCTACGGCGTGTACCTGGGGCAGATGGTCGCGCACAACGCGGTCGCCCTGCTGTTCGGGACCGACGCCTTCCGGGCGGTCTTCGGTCCGGCGGCGCTCGTCGCGGTCCTGCTCGCGGGCGCGCTCGCCTGGATCGCCGCGACCCGGAGGGTTCGCGGGATCGTCGCGTCGCCCGGGTCGCGCGCCGCGACCGCGGCGACGCTCCTCTGCGTTCTCGCCTCGCTCGCGAGCGCGCCGGCGCGCGCCGTCGAGCGGCGCCCGCTCGTGCTTCTCGTCGGCGACTCGACCACGGCCGGAATGTGCGAGGGATGTCCTCCGTCGCCCGCGGCGAGCCCGGCGACGGCGCTCGAGGCGCTGGGCGGGCAGCTTCCCGCGGAC
>JAGWVP010000639.1 GCA_018970825.1 bacterium
CCTCGGACCGGCGGCGGGTCGGGGAGGGGAAGGGCACCTGGGGCTCGCGGGCGAAGGCCGCCCGGGACCTCGGCTGGGAACCCGCGATCCCGCTGCGGCAGACGCTCCTGGACGTGCTCGACGCGGAGATGAAGGCGCGCGGCGCGGCGGCCGCGGCCGTCGGCTGAGGCCCCTTCCCGAGCCGCGCCCGACGGTGCGCCCGCGGCACGGTGCCGGTCCGGGCGACCCGCTTCGAACAACCCCCGTCCTCCGAGCGTCCAACGGGCGATGGCCGAGCCCGCCCTGCGATGGTCAACTCCCGCCCCGCGTGGTACCCCCGCGACGGGGAAGCCCACGGTGGAAGCCCAGGTCCAGAGCGCGCCGAAGTCCCTCGAGGAGATCCTCGTCGACCGCGGCCGGGTGAGCCCCGAGGACCTGCGCAAGGTCCGCAAGCTCCAGGCCGAGCGGGGCGAGCGCATCGAGCGGCTCCTGCTCGACCTGGGCTTCGTCTCCGAGGACGACCTGCTGCCGGTCTACAGCGAGGTGCTGGGCGTCCCGCTCGCGAGCCGCAAGGAGCTGCCGAACGACGCAGTGCAGGTGCCGGGCCTGAACGTCAAGTTCCTGCGCCACGCGAAGATCCTCCCGGTGTCGGCGGTCGACGGCGTGATGAAGGTCGCGATGGCCGACCCGCGCGACCGCAACTCGATGCAGGGCCTCGAAGTCGCGACCGGGCTGCGTGTCGAACCGCTGCTCGCGAAGGAGAAGGACATCTCCGAGGCGCTCGACTCCTGCTACGGCGAGCGCGGCGACGGCGCGGGCGGCGGCAACGGCGATGCCGAGGGGCTCGTCGAGTACCTGTCGGAGGACGAGGAGGACGTCGACCACCTGCGCGACCTCGCGAGCGAGGCGCCGGTCATCCGGTTCGTGAACGTGATGATCAACCGCGCGGTCGAAAGCCGCGCCTCCGACATCCACATCGAGCCCTTCGAGAACGAGCTCAAGATCCGGTACCGCATCGACGGCGTCCTCCACGACGTGGACGCCCCGCAGCGCCGGCTGCAGGCCGCCATCGTCTCGCGCATCAAGATCATGGCGAAGCTCAACATCGCCGAGCGACGCCTGCCGCAGGACGGACGCATCAAGCTGCGCATGATGGGCAAGGAGATCGACCTCCGCGTCTCGACGCTGCCGACGCTCTACGGCGAAAGCGTCGTGCTCCGCATCCTGGACCGAGGCTCGATCGTGCTCGATCTCGGCTCGCTCGGGTTCCCGTCCGACACGCTCGCGGACTGGGACGGACTCATCGTCAAGCCCTACGGCATGATCCTCGTGACCGGCCCGACCGGCTCCGGCAAGACGACGACGCTCTACGGCTCGCTCAACAAGGTGAACTCGCCGGACAAGAAGATCATCACGATCGAGGACCCGGTCGAGTACCAGCTGAACGGCGTGAACCAGATCCACGTGAAGCCGCAGATCGGCCTCACCTTCGCCAACGGGCTGCGCTCGATCGTCCGCCAGGATCCCGACGTCATCATGGTCGGCGAGATCCGCGACGCCGAGACGGCGGAGATCGCGATCCAGGCGGCGCTCACCGGACACCTCGTCTTCTCGACCCTGCACACGAACGACGCGGCCGGGGCGGTCGCCCGCCTGCTCGAGATGGGCGTCGAGGACTACCTCCTCGCGTCGTCCCTGCTCGGGGTGCTCGCCCAGCGCCTCGTGCGGCGCAACTGCAGCAAGTGCCTGCGGCCGATCGAGGTCGTCGTCGGGGACTTCGCGACGGAGCAGGACCGCACGGGCGTCGCGGGCGAACGGGGCATCGCCGAGAGTCTCGCCGGAGCACAGCTCGTCGAGGGGGCCGGCTGCGAGGCCTGCAGCTTCACCGGCTACCGCGGCCGCGCCGGCATCTACGAGCTGCTGCTCGTCGACGACGCGATCCGCAACCTGATCCTGAAGCGCTCGTCCGCGGACAAGATCCGCGAGGAGGCGATCCGGCTCGGGATGCGCACGCTGCGCGAGGACGGCTGGCGCTCGGTCCGCGAGGGCATGACGACGGTGTCCGAGGTCATCCGCGTGAGCCG
>JAGWVP010000640.1 GCA_018970825.1 bacterium
CGCCTCGCGTCGAGGCGGCCGCCGACCCGGTCGCGCGGCCGGTGTCGCTCGTGCCGCCGGCGGGAACGCCGCGGCGGACGTCGAACGCGTCGTGATCCGGGTCCTCCGCACGAGCGACCGGGGCTTCGCCGCGCTCCGCGCGAAACTCGCGCGCCGGGGCGAGGCGATCGACGCGGGCGTCGAGCCCGCCGTGCGCGCGATCCTCGCCGACGTGCGGCGGCGCGGCGACCGCGCGCTCGCCGCGGCGACGCTGCGCTTCGACCGCGTGCGCGTGCCGGCGAAGGACCTGGTCGTCGGGCGCGACCGCATGCGCGCGGCCTGTCGCGAGTTGCCGGCCGCCGACCTGCGCGCGCTGCGCCTCGCCGCGTCGCGCATCCGCGCCTTCCACCGCCGCCAGCGCGAGCGCTCGTTCCGCTTCCGCGACGCCTCCGGCGTCCTGCTCGGGCAGGAAGTGCGCCCGGTCGACCGCGCCGGCCTCTACGTCCCGGGCGGGCGTGCCTTCTACCCGTCGTCGGTGCTCATGAACGCGATTCCGGCGCGCGTCGCGGGCGTGCGCGAGGTCGTCGCGGTCTCGCCGCCGCACGAGGGCGGCGAGCCGGCCTCGCTGCTCGCGGCCTGCTGGGTCGCGGGCGTCGACCGGCTGTTCCGCGTCGGCGGCGCGCAGGCGGTGGCGGCGCTCGCCTGGGGCACCGAGTCGGTGCCGCGGGTCGACAAGATCGTCGGGCCCGGCAACGCCTGGGTCGCGACCGCGAAGCGGCTCGTCTCGGGTGCGGTCTCGATCGACATGATCGCGGGCCCGAGCGAGGTGCTCGTGATCGCCGACGAGTCGGCGCGCGCGGAGCTCGTCGCGGCCGACCTGCTCGCGCAGGCCGAGCACGACCCTCAGGCGAGCGCCATCTGCGTGACGCCGAGTGCGCGTCTCGCGACCGCCGTCGCGCGCGCGGTCGAGGAACAGCTCCGCACCCTCCCGCGCGCGGCGATCGCGCGTCGCGCGATCCGCGACCACGGCGCCGTGGTCGTCACGCGCGGACTCGACGAGGCGATCGAGCTCGCGAACGAGCTCGCGCCCGAGCACCTGGAGCTCGCGGTGCGCGGTGCGCGAAGGCTCGTCGCGCGCATCCGGCACGCCGGCGCGATCTTCGTCGGGACCGCGACGCCCGAGGCCTTCGGCGACTACCTCGCCGGGCCGAACCACGTCCTGCCGACCGGCGGCACGGCACGCTTCTCCTCGCCGCTCGGCGTCCACGACTTCGTGAAGCGCACGAGCGTCATCGAGGCGACGCCGCGCGCCCTCGCGCGTCTCGCGCCGCCGCTCCTGCGCCTCGCGGCGATGGAAGGGCTCTCGGCCCACGCGGCCGCGGTCTCGCGGCGGGTCGACGCCTCGTCCCCCTCCCGACCTCCATCCCCGGCCGCGACGGCTCGACGACGGGCGGTCCGCGGCGGCGCGACAGTGCGTCAGCGCCCGCGCGCGCCCAGGTAGTAGACCGCAGCGGCGGTCTGCGCCCAGGCGGCGGCCGGGATCGCGCCCACCGCGAGCAGCGCGAAGCCGACGACGACGACGGCCCCGGCGATCGCCCACAGCCCGAGCAGCGAGAGGGCATGCCCGCGCGTGCGGCGGAAGCTCTCGCGGAGCGCGTCGGGTGCGGCGAGCCCCTCGTCGAGGAAGAGGTAGGGCGCCCACGACAGGCGGAGCCCGAGCCAGATCCCGGGCAGGACGAACAGCGCCGTGCCGAGCGCGACCGCGCAGCCCATCAGCAGGCAGAGGAGCGCCGCCTGCGCCCAGTCGCGGCGGAACGCGGCGAGCAGGTCGTCGACGCCGGGCGTCTCGCCGCGAGCGACGCGCAGCGCGGCACCCATCGCGCCGATCCCGACCGGGCCTGCGAGCGCGGCCTGCACGAAGAGGCCCGGCCACCCGCCGCGCACCCGTCCCGCGATGCCGAGTGCGATCGCCCAGCCCGTCGTGACGAGCAGCATCGGGACGAACGCGTGCTTCAGCCGGTGCCAGGCGCGACCGAAGCACTCGACCGGGCCGGGCGGCGTTCCCGTGGTCATCGTGGG
>JAGWVP010000641.1 GCA_018970825.1 bacterium
GCGGGCGACGCGGCGGTCGTGGCGCTCCTCGCGGCGGCAGCCCTCGTCATGCGACTCGGCGGGGCCGGCCCGTCGCGGGACCGGAGCGCCGCGCGCGCGGAGGACCTCCGCGTGGTCGCGGATCACCTTCGCGGCACCGCCGCGGCCGGCGAGCGACTCGGTGCGGACTTCGGGACCGTCTGGGCGTTGCTGCTCGACCGTCCGGTGGAGGGGCTGCAGTCGCTCTGCAACCGTTCCGGGGCGGAGGCTGCCCGCGAACGCGTCGCGCGACTCGGGCTCGACCGCCTCGTGCTGCAGGTCGACGGGGCTTGTCGCGGGTTGCTCGACCTGGGCGACGAGGAGATGCGGCGGGGCTCGGTGGTGGTGCGGCGGCTGCGTCCGGTCACGCCCGGCGACGCGTGAGCAGGGCGAGGGCGGCGGCCGCGACGAGGCTCGCCGCGAGCCCGTACCGGAACGACCGCGGCACGAACGCGAAGGAGACCCGGTGCTCGCCGGGAGGCACCGCCACGCCGCGCAACGCGACGTCGGTGCGCAGGACGGGCGCGGGCGCGCCGTCGACGGTCGCCTCCCAGCCCGGGTAGTCGACCTCGCTCGAGACCAGCAGGCCGCCGCGCGGCGCGTTCACGCGGAGGTCGATCCGGTGCGCACCGGAGCGCTCGACGTCG
Organism: bacterium; assembly: GCA_018970825.1. Taxonomy (GTDB): domain Bacteria; phylum Desulfobacterota; class Binatia; order UBA12015; family UBA12015; genus REEB422. The sequence continues at coordinate 666 of JAGWVP010000641.1, forward strand.
ACCGGGGACGGACCGGCTCCCGTCGATGCCGCGGCGGGACGCGGCGGGTCGGCCCCGGCGACGATCGCGGTGCGCGACGGATCGAAGCCGGGGGCCGTCATCCGTCGCAGCGCCTCGCCGTCGTCGTCGAGTCGAACCACCTCCTCGACGATCCGGTGCCGCGGCCCCGGCGCCGGGTGCCGCGACACGACGAGGCCGTCCTCCTCGCCCACCTGCTGCCACGGCGGCGGGAGGACGCGGTCGGAGATCACGACCGCGACCGACAGGAGGTCGAGCAGCGGGCCCCGGGCGACCTCCGGGTCTCGCAGCGCGGGGAAGTACTTCATCTTCGAGATCGCCCGCGGATCGAAGGCCTCGACCAGCGCCGCGTAGCGGTCGAGTCCGGCCGCGCTCGCACCGTTCGCGTCGTCGATCCCGAGCAGGTCCGGAACGTTGGCCGGAAAGACGGGGCCGCGGGCGAGGATCCGAGCCAGGCGGTGGCCGGGGGCGTGCTCGGCGACGAGTCGCTCGGTCGTCGTCTCCCCGAGCACGGGCCGCGGCTGCGCCGGGTTGAAGCGCCACCCGAAGCAGAGGTTGGGCAGCGCGACCGCGATCGCCCAGAACGCCGTGATCGCCGCGGGCTGCACGCGGCGACGGCGCGAGGCGATGGCGAGGCCCGCGCACGTCAGGACCTGGGCCCCGAGGACGGCGAGCTGCCCGGCGACCCCGCGCCGCAGGCTCGCGACGCGCAACCCCGCCTCGCGCATCCACGCGAGGAGGTCTGCGCGCCTCCCGCCGTCGAACAGGACCGGCAGGAGCCACCACGCGACCACGACCCCGAGCGCGGCGAGCAGCGGGGCGACCAGCGGTCGGACGTCCGCGTCGACGCGCCGTCCCGCGTCGTCCGGCTCCGTCGCGAACCGGGGCACGACCGAGTCGAACCCGTGCCCGGCGAGCAGCGACACCGCCGCGATCCACAGGAAGAGGACGCGGTCGGGCCGCGAGGCCCCGAACCCGGGGACGGCGAGCCAGGCGAGTGCGAGCAGGGGCGGCAGCAGCAGCGTCGCGAGGGCGACCGAGCCCATGGCCGCGAGGAAGACGACCTCGTCGCGGCGACGGGGCCGAGCCAGCGCGGCCGCGGCGAGGAAGAGCGGGGCGACGCCGGTGAACAGGTTCTCCCCGCTGTAGTTGAAGGCCCAGAAACGCTCGCCCCGCCGGGATCCGTCGAGCAGCGGGGCGAGGTCGCCGAACCACCAGTCGCCGTCGACGGGATGACCGAAGAGGTCGGGCAGGAACGCCTGCGCGAGAGCCGGGGGCGGCAGGGCCGAGGCGAGATACTCGCGGAGAGGGACCGCGGTGCGGGCCGAGTGCCGCAGCAGTTCGACGAACGGCAGCAGCTGGAAGGCGACGAGC
>JAGWVP010000642.1 GCA_018970825.1 bacterium
CCGTCGTGCAGTTCGACCGAAGGGGATTCGCGACGCGCGCCGACGCGGTCACGATCGCGAACGTCCAGAACAAGACGCTCTCGGTCACCACGACCTCCACCGGGAGAGTGAGGGTCCAGTGAGCCCGCGCCGCCACCTCTCCGGCGCCGCGGGCTTCGGGATGGTGGAGGTGCTCGCGGCCCTCGCGCTGTTCTCGGTCGTCGCGGTGGGCGTGAGTGCCGCGATCGTCTCCGGCACCCGGTCGAACTTCCAGAGCCGCATGCAGGCCGCAGCGAGCGCGCTCGCGCAGAACAAGATCGAGCAGATCCGGGCGATCGCTCCCTCGAGCGGTACGACCCCGGCGGACCTGACGCTCGGCCTCCACACCGATTCCGCGAACCCGATCTCCGGCCTCGAGGGGTCGGGCGGGAAGTTCACCCGCACCTGGACGGTCACGGGCGTGAAGGCGTACCTCGGCAGCACGGTCGTCGGCTGGCGCCCGAACATGGTCCGGGTCGAGGTGCACGTGAGCTGGACCAAGCCGGCCGCCGGCGACATGGCGATCGTCACCTACGCTTGCACGACACCCAACTGCGGGGGCTGAAGGAAGCATGGGCGCGCGGGCGAGAATCGCGGGGCAGTCCGGGTCGATGGTGGTCGAGACGCTCACCACCATCGCCGTGGGACTGCTCGCGCTCGCGGCCTTCACGACGCTCCACGTGGGCCAGATGTACGCCATGCGCGACCAGGTCCGCCAGGTCGACCTGCAGTCCTCGGCCCGCGACATCGCGGACCTCTTCTCGCGCGAGGTCCGGCGGGCCGGGGCGGGCACGAACCCGACCTGCACCGGGACGGCCAGCACCGGGCTCCTCCTCGCGAAGTCGAACCAGGTGCGCATCCGTGCCGACCTCGACGCCAACGGCGTCCTGACCGGCGCGCAGGAGGACGTCACCTGGACGCTCGACTCGACGAGCAAGTCGATCACCCGGACGCAGAACAACTCCTCGACGACCGAGACGCTGTGGACGGGGCCCTCGATCGGGAACTCGCGGATCGTCTACTTCAACGCGTCCGGAAGCCAGCTCACCCCGGGCGGCTCCGGGCTGTCTGCGGCCCAGTTGCTCGCCGTCGTGCGCGTCCGGATCGAGCTCGACCTGAAGGGCACGAGTGCCCAGACGACGAACACGAACCTCCAGGTGGCGACGGCCGCCGCCGACGTGGAGCTCCGCAATCGCCGGTTCCTCACCCCGGCGACTTGCCCCTATCTCTGACCGCGACGCGATGGCACGATCGAACCGGAAGACGAGGACGATGAAGCGGTACGGGCGAGGTTTCCGATGGTCGGGGGAGCAGGGCTTCGCGATGCCCTGGGTGATCCTCCTGCTGCTGCTCGCGCTCACGCTCGGCGCCGCGACCTCCAGGGGGTCGCTGCTCGACGTGCAGACGACGCAGCATTTCGTGAACGGCAACCAGGCCTTCGCCGCCGCGGAGGCCGGCTTCGCCTACTCGCTGAACGCGATCAACAACCGCGGCATCATCGACTTCAAGAACGACGTGATCGACGGCGGGATGCTGACCACCGCGGTGACCGCACTCGACGACTGGCCGCGCGGCACCTTCCAGATCGCGGTGGCCTCGGGGGCGGACACGAAGTCGCAGGGCATCATCACGATCACGGGGCGCTCGACCCTCTCGGCCGAGCGGGTGCTGCGGATCACCGTCTCGAAGAGCTCCTTCATCGCGGGCGCCGGAGCGCTCCACCTGACGAACGACACCGCGGTGGGCTCCTTCTCCGGCACGTCCTTCCTCGTCGACGGCAACAACTACCTGCCGAACGGGACGCTCGACCCCTCGGTCCCGCCGCGCCCGGCGGTCTCGGTGCGCAACGACACCGTTCGCGACGCGCTCGTGAGCGCGCTCAGCGCGAACCAGATGATGCAGATGCAGGGGCTCGGCTACTCGGCGAACCCGCTCACCCCGAGCGTCTGGACGACCGGTGCCGCCTCGACGGCCGACGTGACGCGCCTCATCGCCGACATCCTCGCGGCGAACGTCGGCAAGGTGAACACCATCTCG
>JAGWVP010000031.1 GCA_018970825.1 bacterium
GGTCACCGCCAAGATCGACGTGAAGGGCGAGAAGCAGGTCACGGCCGCCGACATCCAGGCGGGCCCCGAGCTCGAGATCCTGAATCCCGGCCAGCCGATCGCGACCGTCGCCCGCGGCGGACACCTCCGCATGGAGCTGACGGTCAAGACGGGGCGCGGCTACGTCCCGGCGGATCGCAACAAGGAGGAGGGGGTTCCGGTCGACACGATCTTCATCGACTCGATCTTCTCGCCGGTCCGCAAGGTCAACTTCGTCGTGACCAACGCCCGCGTGGGCCAGCGGACCGACTACGACCGGCTCACGGTCGAGATGTGGACCGACGGCAGCCGGCGTCCCGAGGACGCGCTCGCCCTCGCGGCCCGCATCCTGCAGGACCAGCTCACGGTCTTCGTCAATTTCGACGAGCCCGAGGAAGTCGTCCCGTCGGGCGAGGCCCAGGTGATGGGCTCGACGAACGAGAACCTGAAGCGCACGGTCGACGAGCTCGAACTCTCGGTCCGCTCGGCCAACTGCCTCCAGAACGCCGACATCCGCTACATCGGCGAACTGGTGCAGCGCAGCGAGGCCGAGATGCTCAAGACCAAGAATTTCGGCCGCAAGTCGCTGAACGAGATCAAGGAACTGCTCGCGGGCATGGGGCTCTCCCTCGGCATGAGAATCGAGGGCTTCCCGTCGCGCGAGGAGCTCGAGCGCGAGAGGCGTTCGGGCGAAGCCCGGACGATCTGAGGAAGAGGGTACGGTCCCATGCGACACCTGAAGTCTGGCCGGAAGCTCGGGCGCAGCCCGTCCCACCGCGCGGCCCTCTACCGCAACCTCGTGACCGAGCTGCTCGGGCACGACCGCATCCGCACGACCGACGAGAAGGCGAAGGAGCTCCGCAAGCTCGCCGACCGGATGGTCACGCTGGGCAAGCAGGGCACGCTCGCCGCTCGCCGTCGCGCGCTCGCCGTGATCCGCGACAAGGACGTCGTCCATCGCCTCTTCTCGGACGTGGCGACCCGTTTCGCGGACCGGGCGGGCGGCTACACCCGGATCGTGAAGCTCGGTCGCCGCCCCGGCGACGCCGCGTCGATGTCGATCATCGAGCTCACCGGCACCTCGGAGAGCGTCGAGCCCGAGAAGAAGAAGCGCGCCCGGCGCCCGGCCGCGGCCGAGGGAGCGAAGGCCGGTCGCGCGCGCGCGGCCGCCGGCTGAGGTCGTCGCACGATCGCCGGTCGGCGTCCTTCGCGTCGCCGACCGGATTCGCCCGTCACGGCTCGACGAGGGCGCGGGCGACGCCGCGCCGGACGCCGTGATTTGACCGTCTCGCCCGCGGTCGGTACCGACTCCGTCGTGTCGCCCACGTCGCAGGACCGAGGTCGAGGAATCCGGACCGAGCGCGTGGGCGGTGGAGCCCGGGAGCGGGCTCGCCGGTGAAGCGTCGGGTCGAAGCGCTCCTGCGTCGCTCGGTCGAGGCGGCCCATGCGGCCGGAGAACTCTCGACGGCGACTCTCCCCGAGGGGTCCGTCGAGGTGCCGCGGGAGCGCCAGCACGGCGACGTCGCGTGCAACGCCGCGATGGCGCTCGCCCGCTCCGAGCGCAAGGCCCCGCGGGCGATCGCCGAGATCCTGTTGCGCAGGATCGAGGACCCGGGCGGCTGGATCCGCGAGAGTTCCATCGCGGGACCGGGGTTCCTGAACCTCCGGCTGTCGCCGCGGTTCTGGCACGAGGAGGCCGCGGCACTCCGCGAGGATCCGGCACTCGGCGTCCGCCCGATCGGGCAGGGGCGACTCGTGCAGGTGGAGTTCGTCAGCGCGAACCCGACCGGTCCGCTCACCGTCGGCCACGGCCGCAACGCCGTGCTCGGCGACACGCTCGCGCGCTTGCTCGAGGGCACCTGGCACCGGGTCGAGCGCGAGTACTACTTCAACAACGCCGGCCGGCAGATGAAGGTCCTCGCGGCCTCGGTCCGGGCCCGGTACCTCGAGCTCCTCGGGCGCCCGTCGGAGTTCCCCGAAGACGGCTACCAGGGCGACTACATCCGCGACGTCGCCCGCGGCCTCGTCGAGCGCCACGGCGAGGGACTCGTCGAGCACGAGGGCAACGCCTTTCGCGACGCGGCCGAGGAGGCGATCTTCGCCGACATCCGCGCGACCCAGGACCGCCTCGGGGTCCGCTTCGACCGCTACTTCAACGAGGATTCCCTCTACGCGTCCGGGGCGATCGAGCGCGTTCTCGAGCGCCTCGCCGAGCAGGGGCTCTCCGAGCACCGCGACGGCGCCATCTGGTTGAAGGCCGAGCGCGTGGGGCTCGAAAAGGACCGGGTCCTCGTGAAGAGCACGGGCGAGCCCGCCTATCGGCTCCCCGACGTCGCCTACCACCTCGACAAGCTCGCGCGCGGCTACGACGCGATCGTCGACGTACTCGGCGCCGACCACATCGCCGAGCACCAGGAGGTCGTGGCCGCGATCTCGGCCCTCGGCCACGAGGTCGCCCCGATCCGTCCGGTCATCTACCAGTTCGTGACGCTCACGCGGAACGGCGAGCAGGTGAAGATGTCGACCCGGCGGGCCGAGTACGTCACGCTCGACGAACTTCTCGACGAGGTCGGCTCCGACGCGGCGCGATTCTTCTTCCTCACGCGGAAGTCGGACAGCCACCTCGAGTTCGACCTGGAACTCGCGAAGAAGCGCGAGGCCGACAATCCCGTGTTCTACGTGCAGTACGCGCACGCGCGGATCTTCAACCTGTTCGCGCAGGCGGAGGCGGCCGGCGCGGTCGCCGCGGCGACCCACGCGGGAGCCGAGGCCTTCGCACCGCTCGTCGAGGAGGAGGAGATCGACCTGGTCCGCAGGCTCGCGGGCTACGGGGAGGTCGTCGAGATCGCGGCGCGCGAACTCGAGCCGCATCGCCTCGTGTTCTGGCTGCAGGAACTCGCGGCGACCCTGCATCGGTTCTACAATCGGCACCGGGTGCTCGGCGACGAGGATCCGGCCCGCGTCGGCGCGCGCCTCGCCCTGCTGGACCTCGTCCGGCGCACGATCGCGGCCGGCCTGGGACTCTTGGGGGTCACGGCCCCGGAGCGGATGTGATGGCGCGAGAAGGTCGTCGATTCGAGTTCGGCTGGCTCGAGGTCCTGGGACTGATCCTGACCTTCGCGCTGGGTTCCGCCCTCTGCTTCTTCCTCGGCATCTTCGTCGGGAAGGGACTGCAGGACGGCGAGGTCGCGCGCGACGACCAGACCGTCCGACTGCCGCTCGGCACGGGCGGGACCGCGGCCCTCCCGGCCGCGGGCGCGGCCCCGGGCCAGGTGGCGCAGGCCGGAACGACGCACGCCGGCGCCCCGGCTCCCGCGGCATCGCCCGACGCGAAGCACGCGGCGTCGGCGAAGACGGGCGACGCCGGCGCTCCCGCGCTCGCGGTGCGCCCGCCCGCCCCGACCGCGAGCGTCGCCGCGGGCGGTACGCCGGGCCCGGCCGTCTCTCCCACGCCGGCAGCCGATGCCGCGGCCGTGAACACCCCGTCGCCGACGAAGACACCGGCCCCGCCGAAGCCGACCCCGAAGGCGACCCGCACGCCGTTGCCCAAGCCGACGAAGGTGCCGAAGGCGACCCCGACCCCGCAGTTGCGCAACGGGCAGGCGGGCTTGAAGAGCGGCTGGAGCATCCAGGTGAACGCGGCCAAGGACGAGGCGACCGCGAACGCCGTCCGCGCGCGGCTCCAGGAGAAGGGCTTCGCCGCCTACGTCATGCGGGTGAACCTCCAGGGCGAGACCTGGTACCGGGTGCGGGTGGGGCGTTTCCCGACGATGGAGGCGGCGACCGCCGCGGTCTCGAGGCTCAAGAGCGACCCGAGCTACGCGAGAGCGTTCCTCGTGAACGACTGACGGCCGACGGATGCGGATCCTCCCGGGAACGGCTCCCTTCGCGCGTCTCTGCGAGGGCGCGACCCACGTGCCGGTCTGGGGAGAGATGCTCTCCGACCGGGACACGCCCGTCACCGCCTTCCGCAAGGTCCACCGCGGCTCGCACGGCTGTCTGCTCGAAAGCGCGGTCGGCGGCGAGCGCTGGGGGCGCTACAGTTTCGTCGTGACCGAGCCGGCCGCCGTCGTGGAGGCGCGCGGGAGGGCGGTCTCCGTGCGCTGGGCGGACGGCCGCGTCGAGGGGCACGACGACGTGGATCCGCTCCTCTTCCTGCGCGGCGTCCTCGGCCGTTATCGCGTCGCGCAGGTGCCGGGCCTGCCCCGGTTCACCGGCGGACTCGTCGGTTACGTGGCCTACGACGGCGTGCGATGGATCGAGCGCCTGCCGGACGCGCCGCCCGACGACCTGGGCTGCCCCGACCTCTGCATGCTTCTCGTCGACACCCTCGTCGTGTTCGACAGCCAGGAGCAGAAGGTTCTCGTCCTGACGCACGCGGACCTCTCGGGCGGCGCCGCGCCCGAGAGGGCGCGGGAGGACGCGGTCCGTCGCATCGAGGAGATCGCGGCGCGGCTCGACGGACCGTCCCCCGCGCTCCCCGCGCGCCTCGCCGCCGAGAGCCCGGCGCGCGGCGCCGGGCTCTCGGCGGAGTCGACGATGGGCGAGGGCGCCTACGTGGCCGCGGTCGAGCGGGCCAAGGAGTACATCGCCGCGGGCGACATCATCCAGGTGGTGCTCGCGCAGCGCTTCTCCCGGCCCATGCGCGCCTCGGCCTTCGACCTCTACCGGTCGCTGCGGTCGATCAACCCTTCGCCCTACCTCTACCACCTCGAACTCGGCGATTTCGCCGTCGTCGGAGCCTCGCCCGAGGTCATGGCGCGTCTCGAGGACGGCGTCATGACGGTTCGACCGATCGCGGGCACGCACTGGCGCGCGGCGGATCCCGTCGAGGATGCGCGGCTCGCCGCGGCCCTCGCCTCCGACCCCAAGGAGAGGGCCGAGCACGTCATGCTGCTGGACCTCGGTCGCAACGACGTCGGCCGGGTCTCGGTCCCGGGTACGGTGCGCGTGACGGAGCAGTTCGCGATCGAGCGCTACTCGCACGTGATGCACCTCGTCTCGAACGTCCAGGGGACCCTCGCCCCGGGGCACGATGCGATCGACGCCTTCCGCGCGGCCTTCCCGGCCGGCACGCTCTCGGGTGCGCCCAAGGTTCGCGCGATGGAAATCATCGACGAGCTCGAGCCGACGCGCCGGGGCGTGTACGGCGGCGCCGTCGGGCACTTCGGCTTCGGGGGCGCGATGGACACGGCGATCGCGATCCGCACGGCGCTCGTGAAGGACGGGGTCGTCCACGTGCAGGCCGGCGCCGGGGTCGTCGCGGATTCCGACCCCTTGCGGGAGCACGAGGAATGCGTGCGCAAGGCGCGCGGCGTCCTCGCGGCCGTCGAGGCGGCCGAGGGACTCGAGTGAGGGTGCGATCGTGCTCCTGATGATCGACAACTACGACTCGTTCACCTACAACCTCGTGCAGTACCTCTGTGAACTCGGCGCGACGGTCGAGGTGCGGCGCAACGACGAGATCGGGCTCGACGAGATCGCGGCGATGCGCCCGGCGGGCATCGTGGTCTCGCCGGGTCCGTGCACTCCGCGCGAGGCGGGCGTCTCCGTCCCCGTGATCCGCCGCTTCGGACCCGAGGTGCCGATGCTCGGCGTGTGCCTCGGCCACCAGTCGATCGGTGCCGCCCTCGGTGCCGAGATCGTGCGGGCCTCGCGCATCATGCACGGCAAGACCTCGCCGATCTCGCACACGGGGCAAGGCGTGTTCGCGGGACTGCCCGAGCCCTTCGAGGCGACCCGCTACCATTCCCTCGTGATCGACCCTGCGACCCTTCCGGCCGAGCTCGAGGTGACGGCGTGGACCATGGACGGCGAGGTCCGCGAGATCATGGGCGTTCGCCACCGCGCGTGGCCGCTCGAGGGCGTGCAGTTCCACCCGGAGTCGATCCTGACCGTCGAGGGCAAGCACCTGCTGCGCAACTTCCTCGCGCGGGTGCCCGGGGCATGAGCACCGTGGACCCGCTGCTTTCCGCGATCGCCGGGGCCTGCGACCGACGCGACCTGTCCGAGGAGGAGGCGGCGGCCGCGCTCGGCACGATCATGGGGGGGCACGCGACCGGCGCGCAGATCGGCGCGCTTCTCGGCGCGCTGCGAGCGAAGGGCGAGACGGTGGACGAGGTGGTGGGTGCGGCTCGCGCGATGCGGGAGCGCATGGACAAGGTCGCATCGAGGCGGGCTCCGCTCGTCGACACCTGCGGCACCGGCGGCGACCAGGGCGGGACCTTCAGCATTTCGACGACGGCTGCGATGGTCGCGGCGGGTGCGGGGGCGTCGGTCGCGAAGGCCGGCAACCGCGCGGCCTCGGGACGATTCGGGAGCGCCGACGTGCTCGAGGCGCTCGGCGTCGCGATCGACCTGCCGGCCGACGCCGCGGGCCGCTGCCTCGACCGGGTCGGCATCTCGTTCCTGTTCGCGCGTCGTCTCCACCCGGCGATGCGGCACGTCGCGGCCGCCCGAAGCGAGATGGGCGTCCGCACGATCTTCAACCTGCTGGGGCCGCTCACGAACCCGGCGGGCGCCACCCGGCAGGTGGTCGGCGTCGCCTCCCGGGAGGCCTTCGGGCGCGTGGCAGCGGCCCTGGCGAGACTCGGTACCGAGCACGCCCTGGTGGTGCGCAGCCGCGACGGCCTCGACGAGATCGCGCTCACTGCGCCGATCGACGCCGTCGAGGTGCGCTCGGGCGAGGTCGTCGACCGGGTCTTCGACGCCGCCGACTTCGGGCTCGCGCGCATCGACCGGGAAGCGCTCGCCGCGCCGGATCTCGCCGCCTCGGTCCGCATCCTCCACGCGGTGCTGGCGGGCGAACCGGGCCCGTGTGCGGACGTGGTCGTCGCGAACGCGGCCGCTGCCCTGTACGTCGCGGGCGTCGCCCCGGGGCTCCGGGAAGGGGTCGCCCGGGCGCGGGAGGCGATCGCTTCGGGGGCCGCGAAGCGTGCTCTCGACGACCTGGTCGCCTGCAGTCGGCAGGAGGCCGCCGCGGTGGGCGGCGGCGAGGGCCGTGCTAGGGTTTGAGCCGGTGGACGCGCGGACGGCATCGGCTCCCGACATCCTGCAGCGCATCGTCGCCCACGAGCGGTCGGAATTGCCCGCGCGCATCCGCGCGCGTCCGTCCTCGACCCTGCGCGACGAGCCCGGCTGGGCGCTGCCCCGGCGCAGCCTGCGCGCGGCGCTCGAGTCGCGGGATCCTGCCGTCATCGCGGAGTGCAAGCGTCGCTCGCCGTCGCGCGGGGTGCTGCGCGAGCCCTTCGACCCGGTCGCGATCGCGTGCTCCTACGAGCGCGCCGGCGCGGCCGCGATCTCGGTCCTGACCAACGCCGAGTTCTTCGGCGGCTCGCTCGCGGATCTCGCGGCGGTCCGCACCGCGGTCGGCCTGCCGGTCCTCCGCAAGGAGTTCGTGGTCGAGGAGTACCAGGTCGAGGAGGCCCGGGCGGCGGGGGCCGACGCGATCCTGCTCATCGTGGCGGTCCTCGAACCGAACCGGCTGCGCGCCCTCGCCGATTGCGCGCGGGGCCACGGGCTCGAGACGCTGGTCGAGGTCCACGACGAGACCGAACTCGACGCGGCGCTCGCCTGCGGCGGCGACGTCGTCGGGGTGAACAACCGCGACCTGCGCACGTTCTCGGTCGATCTTGCGACCAGCGAGCGCGTCGCCGCGCGCGCTCCGCGCGGGACGCGCCTGGTCGCGGAGAGCGGCATCCGCGACTCGGCCGACCTCGCGCGCCTGCGGGCCTGCGGCATCCGCGCGTTCCTCGTCGGCGAAGCATTCATGACGGCACCCGATCCTGGCGCGGCGCTCTCCGCCCTGCTCGCGGGGCCGGCGAGGGCGACCGCGTGAGCGCCGGCGCCGGACCCGTGCGGGTCAAGATCTGCGGCGTGCGGTCGGTCGACGACGCGCTCGCGGCGGTGCAGGCCGGGGCGGACATGATCGGCCTCAACTTCCATCCCGCGAGCAGGCGCTACGTCGATCGCTCCGCCGCGGCCAGGATCGCCGAGTCGGTTCCGTCGGGCGTCTGGTGCGTCGGGGTGTTCGTCGACCTCGCCCGCGAGGAGATCGAGGCGATCCGGGCGCAGGTGCGACTCGACGCGATCCAGCTCCACGGCGACGAGCCCCGGGAACTGCTCCGGGGCTGGCCGGTCCCGGTCGTCCGGGCGGTGCGGCTGCGTTCGGCCGAGGAGGCCGCCCGGGCCGCGAAGGAGATCGAGCCCGACTACTTCCTCTGCGAAGGTTCGAGCGAGCGGGGGCACGGCGGGGTCGGTGCGCGGTTCGACTGGACGTGGGCGTCGGCCTTCCCGGCCGAGCGCCTGTTTCTCGCCGGGGGACTCGACCCCGGCAACGTGGCGGAGGCCGTGCGGAGCGTGCGGCCGTTCGCCGTGGACGTGGCGAGCGGCGTCGAGAGCTCGCCCGGCAGGAAGGAGCCGGCCCTCGTGGCCGAGTTCGTGAAGAATGCAAAAGCTGCCTGACGACACCGGTCACTTCGGCGGGTTCGGCGGACGCTACGTGAGCGAGACGCTCATGCCGGCGCTGCTCGAGCTCGAGACGGCCTACGCACGCATCCGGCGCGACCCCGGCTTCAAACGCGAGCTGCGCGGCCTCCTCTCCGAGTACGTCGGCCGTCCGACGCCGCTCACGCTCGCGGAGCGACTGTCCGACGAGCTCGGTGGGGCCCGCATCTGGCTGAAGCGCGAGGACCTCTGTCACACCGGCGCGCACAAGATCAACAACACGATCGGGCAGATCCTGATCGCGAACCGCATGGGCAAGAAGCGGATCATCGCCGAGACGGGGGCCGGGCAGCACGGCGTCGCGTCGGCGACGGCCGCGGCCCGCTTCGGTCTCGAGTGCGAGGTGTTCATGGGGGCGGAGGACGTCCGCCGGCAGGCGCTGAACGTCTTCCGCATGAAGCTCCTCGGCGCGAAGGTCCGGGTCGTCGAGAGCGGCTCGCGCACTCTCAAGGACGCGATGAACGAGGCGCTCCGCGACTGGATCTCGAACGTCGAGTCGACCTACTACCTCATCGGCTCGGCGGCGGGGCCGCACCCGTACCCGATGCTGGTGCGCGACCTCCAGAGCGTCATCGGCCGCGAGGCGCGCGCGCAGATGCGCAAGCGCACCGGGCGCGATCCCGACGCCGTCATCGCCTGCGTGGGCGGCGGCTCGAACGCGATCGGGATCTTCCACCCCTTCCTCGAAGTCCCGGGGGTGCGTCTCGTCGGCGTCGAGGCGGCCGGCCACGGCGTCTCGACCGGGAGCCACGCGGCGACGCTCTCGGCCGGCACCTGCGGCATCCTGCACGGCGCGCGCTCCTTTCTCCTCCAGGACGAACTCGGGCAGGTCCGCGAGGCGCACTCGATCTCGGCCGGGCTGGACTATCCCGGCGTCGGGCCGGAGCACTCCTGGCTGCGGGAATCGGGCCTCGCGTCCTACGAGACGGCGACCGACGAGGAGGCGCTCGCGGCGCTCGACCGCCTCTCGCGCACCGAGGGCATCATTCCCGCGCTCGAGACCGCGCACGCGATCGCCTGTGCGATCCGGCTCGCCCCGACGATGCCGCGTTCGGCGATCCTGCTCGTGAACCTCTCGGGCCGGGGCGACAAGGACATGGAGACGGTCGCGACCGCCCGGGGCGTGACCTTGCGCGGGGAGACCCCGGCGCCCGTCGCCTCGCCGGTGGCCGGCAGGTCGGACGCGTGACGGCCCGGGCCCGAGCGGCGGAGAGCGAGCCGGCGACCGCCTCCGAGGGGCGTCTCGCCCGTCGTTTCGCGATGCTGCGGGAGCGCGACGAGGCCGCCTTCGTCCCGTTCGTCATGTCCGGGGACCGGGGCCTCGACACGACCGCGACCCTGCTCGACGAGCTGGTCGAGGCGGGCGCGGACGTCATCGAGCTCGGCGTTCCGTTCTCCGACCCGATGGCCGACGGACCGGTGCTCCAGCGCGCCGCCACGCGGGCGATCTCGGCCGGCACGACGCTGCCGCGCGTCCTCGAACTCGTGGTCGAGTTCCGCCGTCGCTCCGACGTGCCGATCGTGCTCTTCGGATACGCCAACCCCTTCTTCCGCTACGGACCCGAGCGGCTGGCCGACGCCGCGGCGAAGGCGGGCGTCGACGCGATTCTCTGCGTCGACACTCCGCCGGAGGAGGCGGACGAGCTCCGGCTCCCGCTGCGCGACCGGGGGCTCGACATGATCTTCCTGCTCGCGCCCACGAGCACCCCGGCCCGGATCCGGCGCGTGCTCTCGGTCGCGGGCGGGTTCGTGTACTTCGTGAGCGTGGCGGGCGTCACCGGGGTGAAGACCGCCGACCCGGGCGCGATCGAGGCGCTCGTGAGTCGCATCCGTCGCCGTTCGCCCGTGCCGGTCGGCGTCGGCTTCGGCATCTCGACGCCCGGGCAGGCGCGGGATCTCTCGCGGTTCTCCGACGCGGTCATCGTGGGATCGCACTTCTCGAAGATCTTCGAGGATGCCTCCGACGACGCGGAGGCCGTGCGCGAGGTCGTTCGGTCGGCGCGCGAGCTCAAGGCGGCGACGAGGAGGCGGACCTCCCCGTGAAGTCTTCCGAGGGGGCCCGGCGAGAGGCGGGCGAGGACTCGCCACCCGGGCCGCCCGAGGCCCCGTCCGGTCGGGCCGAGCGCGCCGGGGACGAGGGGCTGTTCGTCACCTGCCCGTCGTGCCGGGGGCCTTCGTACCGCAAGGACGTCGAACGGCGGCTGCTCGTGTGCGGCACGTGCGGCCACCATTTCCGGCTCACCGTCGAGGAGCGGCTGCGCATCACGGTGGATCGCGGCACCTGGCAGGAGACCTGGCCCGGGCTGGTCGGCGGCGACCCGCTCCGCTGGCAGGAAGGACCGGGAGGACCGGCCTATGCCGAAAGGGTCGCGGCCGCGCGTTCGGCGACCGGGCACGCGGAGGCGGTCGTGACCGGCACCGCGGAAATCGCGGGAGTGGCGGTCGCGCTCGGCGTCATGGATTTCCACTTCATGGGCGGCACGATGGGGACGGCCGTCGGCGAGAAGCTCGCCCGGCTCGTCGACCTCGCCCGGGAAACGCGCCGCTCGCTGGTCGTGTTCACCGCCTCGGGCGGAGCCCGCATGCAGGAGGGAACGCTCTCCCTCGTGCAGATGGCGAAGGTCGTCGCGTCGCTCGTCCGCCTTCGGGAAGCCGGAGTGCCCTACGTCTGCGTCCTGACCGACCCGACGACCGGGGGCGTGTGCGCGTCGCTCGCGATGCGGGGAGACGTTCAGGTCGCGGAGCCGGGTGCGTTGATCGGGTTCGCCGGCCCCCGCGTCATCGAGCAGACGATCCAGCAGACGCTCCCGCCGGGATTCCAGCGCGCCGAGACGCTGCTCGAGCGGGGCATGGTCGACATGGTCGTCCACCGCGGCGACCTCCGCACGACGCTCGGCCGACTGCTCCGCGCGCTCTCGAAGACCCCGGCCCCGGCCGCCTGAGCAGCGGACCCGCCCGCCGTGGACTACGAGCGCGCGCTCTCGCACCTCTACGGACTGGAGTCGAAGCTCGGCTGGGACCTGAAGCTCGAGCGCGTCCGTGCCGCCCTCGCGCTCCTCGGCTCGCCGGAAGCGGCCGTGCCCGCGGTGCTGGTTGCCGGCACCAACGGGAAGGGGACCTGCTGCGCGGTCGTCCACTCGATCCTCTGCGAGGCCGGGGTGAACGCGGGGCTCTACACGTCGCCGCACCTCGTCGACTTCACCGAGCGCATCCGCATCGGCCGTCGCACGATCGCCCGCGACGCGGTCGCGTCCGGGATCGAGCGGATCGTGGAGGAAACCGGGCGCGCGGGCATCGAACTCACCTTCTTCGAGATGGCGACCGTGCTCGCGTTCGACGAGTTCGCCCGCGAGGGCGTCGCGGCGGCGGTGCTGGAGGTCGGGCTCGGCGGACGTCTCGACGCGACCAACGTCTCGGATCCGGTCGCCTCCGCGGTGACCACGATCGGCTTCGACCACGAGGAGTTCCTCGGCAGGACTCTCGAGGCGATCGCGCGGGAGAAGGCCGGCGTCATGCGTCCCGGACGCGCGGTCGTCCTCGGGCCGAGGATGCCGGGGGAGGCCCGGGGTGCGCTGCTCGCCGAGGCGGCGCGGGTCGGGGCCCGGCCGGTCGAGTCGGACCCGTCCCGCGGCGAACTCGATGCGCTCGCGCTCCTCGGCGAGCACTTGCGCGACGACGCGGCGGTCGGGCTCGCACTCCTCGAAGAGGCCGGGCGGGCCTCGTCGGCCTTCCGCGTCGACGCGAGCGCCGTCCGCGCGGGGCTCGCGTCGGTGCGATGGCCGGGGCGTCTCGACGTCGTTCGCCGCGAGCCCCTCGTGGTCGTCGACGGGGCGCACAACCCCGACGGCGTGGAGGCGCTGCTCCGGTCGATGCCCGCGGTCTTCGGCTCGACCCGCCCCCGCCTGCTCTTCGCGGCCCTCGCGGACAAGCCGTGGCGGGAGATGGCCGGTCGCCTCTCGCCCTTCGTGTCCGAAGCGATCGTGACCGGGATCGACGGGCCGAGGGCGGTCGCGCCGGCCGAGCTCGCGACCGCGTTCGCGATCCCGGTCCGGGTCGAGCCCGACCCCGGCCGGGCGCTTCGCTCGCTTCTCGATCGGCCCGGGGATGGTCCCGTCCTCGTCGCGGGTTCGCTCTACCTGGCGGGTTCGGTGTACCGCTTCCTGATCGAGCAGGGGGGCATGGAAAGCGTCTTCGACCGCGGGCCGGGAGCCGCCGCTTGAGCCGACGCGAGGGGCGGAGACGCCACCGGCGCGGCAAGCGCGCGGGACGGCGTTCCGACCCGGGGCGTCGCGGGGCGTCGCCGAGCCGGTCGACCGGCGATCGCGCGCCGCGCGAGCGGCGAGGCGCGGCCCCGTTCCGGGTCCCGGTCGGCCTTCCCGCCGCCGCTCTCGTCGCGATGGTGCTGCTCCTGCAGGCGGCCCTTTCCTGGTCGCAGTCGGCGCAACT
>JAGWVP010000643.1 GCA_018970825.1 bacterium
CCGGGCCGAGTTCGGCCTCGACCGGGTGACCGACGACCCGATGGAGTCGGCCTACGTCGCCGTGAAGCTCTGGAAGCTCGGGGTGGAGCGTGCAGGAACGACCGACCCGAAGGCCGTGATCGCCGCGCTCTCGAAGGGCGCCGCGATCGAGGGGCCGGGCGGGACCTCCCTCTTCGACCCGAAGACCCGCCACCTCGCGAAGAAGTTCCGGCTCGGGATCGTGCGCGAGGACCGGCAGATCGCGCTCGTCCACGAGTCTCCCGAGCCGATCGAAGCCGATCCGTACCCGGCGTTCGCCTTCCCGGGCTGGCGCTGCGACTGGACGAAGGGGCCGCCGGTCGCGGGGGCCCCGGTCGACCTGTCCGCCGGTCTCGAAGCCGGTCCGGTCTCGGGCCGTTGACCCGCGGCCCGGCCTCTCCTACGCGAAAGGTCGCGATGTTCACCGCCACCACCGAAGGCGTACGCGTCAGCGTCGAGTCCTCCTACCTCCCGGAGCACTCGACTCCCGAGGACGATCGCTACGCGTTCGCCTACTTCATCACCATCTCGAACGAAGGATCGACCCGCGTCCAGTTGAAGCGTCGGCACTGGATCATCACCGACGGCAACGGGAAGGTCGAGGAGGTCGAGGGGCCGGGCGTCGTCGGCGAGCAGCCGACGCTCTCGCCGGGCGAGAGCCACCGCTACACGAGCGGCGCGGTGCTCGCGACGCCCGTCGGCACGATGGAAGGCACCTACGAGATGCACGAGGCGGGAGGCCGCATCTTCCAGGCGGAGATCCCGCGCTTCAGCCTCCAGATGCCGGGCGTGATGCAGTAGAGCTCGGCGACCGCGCGTCGCCCGGTGCGGCGCCGCGGAGCATCCCGAGGCACTCGTCGAGGACGGCGAGGTCGGCGCGCGCTCGAAGCCGGCGCCACGACGCGACCAGGTCGGCGATCCCGGAGGCCGCGCGGGAGTCACCCGCGGGCGCGTCGCCGGCCAGGCGCAGCAGGCCGGCCAGGCGCGCGCGCTCCGCCTCGACCCAGGCCCGGGAGTCGAGGCCGCGTTCGCGCCCCACGATGAGCCGCAGGAAGAACTCCTCGGAGAGCGGCTCTCCACGCGCGTCTCCCGCGCGCAGCCATGCGTCCACCGCCTCGCGCCCGCGGGAACTCGCCGCGTACACCCGGCGCGCCGGGCGGCGCCCCTCCCTGCGTTCCTCTCCGATCGCGAGGCCGTCTTCCTCGAGCGACCGGAGGACCTGATAGACCCGCCCGTAGTTCAGGTCGACGACGTCTCCGAAGTTCTCCTCGAGCGCGCGGTGCGCCGCGTAGCCGTGCATCGGCGCGCGGGCGAGCAGCGCGAGGAGCGCGAAACGAAGCCCCACCCGCCGCTCCTCAAGCCGGGATCCGTCGCAGGACCCGCAGGCTGGCGGGCCGCCGCCGGAGCACCGACACGTCGCGCGCGATCCGGCCGTCGCGCAGGACGACCGTCCTGTTCCCGAACGTCGCGGCCTCGGTCGCATGGGTCGCGAGCACCAGCGTGAGCCGCCTCTCCGAGGCGAGCGCCGCGAGCAGGTCGAGGATCGTGCGCGACGAGCGCGAGTCGAGCGATCCCGAAGGTTCGTCGGCGAGCAGGACCTCCGGCTCCGCGACGAGGGCCCGCGCGATCGCGACGCGCTGGCGGTCGACGAGGGCGAGCGAGGCCGGGGGACGCGACCGGGAGGTGCGCGCGATCCCGACGCGTTCGAGGACCGCGTCCGCGCGGACGAGTGCCTGCGTACGCCCCGCCCCGAGGAAGGCGAGCGGCAGGGCGACGTTCTCGCGCACGTCGATCCCGGGCAGGAGCCGCCCGCCCTGGAACACCTGCCCGACCCGCCGCAGGCGGAAATCGCAGAGGCGATCGGCCGACAGGTCGGCGAGGTCGCGGCCGAGCAGCGAAACCGTCCCCTCGTCGGGCGCCTCGAGCCCGGCGGCGAGTCGCAGCAGCGTGCTCTTGCCGCTGCCGCTCGGTCCGAGGAGCGAGAGCACCTCCCCGCGCGGGACGACGAAGTCGACGCGGTCGAGGGCGC
>JAGWVP010000644.1 GCA_018970825.1 bacterium
TAGGTCGCACCGCCGGAGCCGTCGCCGCCGGGGATCGGGTCGTCGGCCCAGAAGTGCTCGAAGGCGCGCTGCATCGCCGGGTTCAGGACGTAGTAGAGCGGGAAGGTCGCGGGCGGGTTCGGCAGCCCGTCGTCGATGCCCATCCAGTCGGGGAAGCCGTTGCCCTGGTACTTGGGCGCGAACCCGTCCTGGTGGAAGTCGAGCAGGACGAAGAGCCCGTGGCGCTTGCACGACTCGACGGTGGTCGCGAGTCGCTCCATGTAGCCCGCGTCGATGCGGCCCGGCTCGGGCATCATGCCGCGCATGTCGACTCCGAGCCGCAGCGCGGTGAAGCCCTCGCGGCCGAGGAAGGCGACGTCGTCCTCGCCGAAGCCGAAGGCGTCGGGGTCATACGGCGCCTGCTTCGCGACCTCGTTCATGCCGTGGAGCAGGACGACGCGGCCCTCGGCATCGACCAGCCAGCGGCCGGAGCCGGAGAGCGGGGCCGCGGGCCCGTCCGCGACGGACGAAGCCGGGTTCGACTGCGTGGTCCCGCACGCGGCCGCGGCGAGCGACGCGAGTGCGAGGACGGCCAGGGCGGGGAATCGTCTCGACATGGGATGCGCCTCCGGTTCGAGCGCACTTTCCGACCGCACCGGGGGGCCGGTCAATCCCCCGGGCCCGGCCGCCCGCGCCGGAAGTTGGCACTCGCGGTGTCCGCTGGTAGGAACGGGGCGCCCGTTCGCCGCCGCGGCCTGCCCGGCCCCGAAGGACGCCGGGCGCCACCCGTCATCGAGGAGCCGCGAGCGATGGATCTCAGCTTCAGTGCCGAGTACGAGGAGCTTCGCCGGGAGGTCCAGGCCTTCCTCGCGGAGAACTGGACCGCGGAGGACGCGGCGTGGGAACCGGCGGCCGACGAGCGCAACGCGCTGTCGGGCCCGATCCGCACCGATCCCCGCGCGACCGAGTTCCGCCGCAAGGCGAGCGCGCGCGGCTACCTCTACCGCCACGTGCCCAAGCGCTACGGCGGCGGCGAGCAGTCGCCCGACCCGCTCGCCGGGACGATCATCGCCGAGGAGTTCCGCAAGGCGAAGGCGCCGCACGAGGTCATCGGGCAGGGGCCGAGCATGCTCGTCCCGACGCTCATCGAGCACGGCACCGAGGAGCAGAAGAAGAAGTTCATCGAGGGCACGATCCTCGGCAGCATCAAGTGGTGCCAGGGCTACTCGGAGCCCGGCTCGGGCTCCGACCTCGCGAGCCTGCGCACCACCGCCGTGCTGCGCGGCGACGACTACGTCGTGAACGGCCAGAAGGTCTGGACGACCGACGGCAAGGTCGCGGACTGGATGTTCTGCCTCGTCCGGACCGACCAGCAGGCGCCCAAGCACAAGGGCATCGGCTTTCTCCTCGTCGACATGAAGTCGCCCGGGGTCGAGGTCCGGCCGCTGCGGCAGATCACCGGCGGCACCGAGTTCTGCGAGGTGTTCTTCACCGACGTCGTCGTTCCGCGGGCGAACCTCGTCGGCAGCCCGACCCAGGGCTGGCTGATCGCGAACACGGTGCTCGGCTACGAGCGCGGCACCCAGGCGCTGTCGGCGGCCTCGACCTTCGACGGCGACCTCGACCGCCTCGCGGCCGATCTCCGGCGGAGCGGCCGCGGGGACGACCCGCGGGTACGCCAGCAACTCGCGCAACTGCGCATCGACCTGTCGATCCTGCGCCTGCTCGGCCTGCGCGTCCTCGCGGGACTCCGCGAGGGACGCGCGCCCGGTTCCGAGGCGAGCATGATCAAGCTCTTCAAGTCGGAGCTCGAGCAGCGCCTCTACGGTTTCGCGGTCGACCAGCAGGGGCCGCGGGGAGCCGTCTGGGGCGGCGGGCACGCCGTCGACGAGGGGCACTGGCACTGGCGGATGCTGTGGTCGCGGGCGGGCACGATCTACGCGGGCACCAGCGAGGTCCAACGCAACATCATCGCGCAACGCGTCCTCGGCCTGCCGAGAGACTGACGAAGGGAGTTTCGGGCCATGAAGGGCGATGCCAAGGTCGTCGAGATGCTGAACCGCGTGCT
>JAGWVP010000645.1 GCA_018970825.1 bacterium
CGCTCGGGACGACGATCGTTCCAGCGCACCCGGACCACCGCCCGCGACCCGTCGCCCGCGGGGCGCTCGATGCGGGCGCCGAGGGCGTTCGCGGCCCGTTCGAGCACGTCGCCGCCGCCCCAGGGACCCTCCGAGCCCGCCCGGGACCCGTCCCCGGTCGACGCGCCCGGCCCGCTCGCCGCGAGCTCGATCGCCCACTCGTCGTGGCGAACCGCCTTCGCCCCGACCTCGATTCGCGCACCGGGGACGCGTGCGAGCAGTTCGAACGCGAGCACGCCCATCAGGCGTCCGAGTGCCGGCGCATCGGCGCGGGCGACCAGCGACGGCGGGCAGTCCACGTCGACCGAGCCGCCGGTGCGCGCCGCCTCCTCGCGCACCGGCTCGATCCACGACGGGATCCACCGGCTCACCTCGAACGGTCCCGGTCGCGGTGCGAGCCGTCCGCCTTCGCTCTCGGCGAGGAACAGGAGCCCCTCGAGGTAGGACAACAGGCGCGCCGAGCAGCGGCGGATCCGGTCGAGGGCGTCGCGGTGGGAGCGGTCGAGCCGGTCTCCCGCCTCCTCGTCGAGGATCTCGCTGTAGCCGACGATCGCGTGCAGGGGCGTCCGAAACTCGTGCGAGAGGTTGCCGAGCAGGTGTCCGCGCATCTCGGCGGCTCGCCGGCGCGCCGCGCGGGCCGCGAGAGCCGAGCGCACCGAGACCAGCACCGATGGTCCGTGAAAGGGCTTCGCGACGTAGTCCCGTGCCCCGAGGCGCAGGCACTCGACGGCCGTCTCGAGCGTGCCGTGCCCGGTCACGACCAGCGCCTCCACGTCGATCCCCGCGTCGCGGATCGCCCTCAGCGCCTCGGTGCCGGAGAGGTCCCGCGGCATCGTCAGGTCGAGCAGCACGACGTCGAAGCCGCCCTCGCCGAGGAGTCGAAGCGCCTCCGAGGCGCGCGCGGTGGTCGCGACGTCGTGCTCGGGCTTGAGCAGCATGCGCAGCGACTCCCTCGGGCCGGGTTCGTCGTCGACGACGAGGATGCGGCTTCGCTCGCGCATGCGCGAGCTCCTCGTTGCACCGGCCGTGCCACGTCTCGTCCGTCGCGAGGCCGTGAAGGGGTGCGGAATCGCTCGCGAATCGGGAGCCCCCCGACCGCGCTCCCTCTCGCGCGAATGCACGAAGTTCGCGGTTGAACGTACGTTTCCGTGCACGGCGCGGACGCCATCGCACCTGCGCGATCGCGCGGGCGCGTCCTCGAACGCAGCGCCCGGACCGCTCAGGCCGGGCGATCGGGGATGCCGAGCCTGTCCATCCGGTACTTCAGGATCCGGCGCGTCGTGCCGAGGCGCTCGGCGGTGCGAGTCTGGTTCCAGTCGCAGCGTGCGAGCGCCTCGCGGATGATGGCGCGCTCGAAGTCGTCCACCGCCTCGGAGAGGGAGCGCTCGCCGCGCAGGACCGCTTCGCCCCGGTCGTCCTGGCGCGGCGGTGCGGCCGCGCGCATCGGCTCGGGCAGCTCCTCGGGGCGCACCGGGCCGCCCGTGCCGAGGATGAAGAGGCGCTCGACCAGGTTCTCGAGCTCGCGGACGTTGCCCGGCCACCGGTAGCGTTCGAGCACCGCGACCGCCTCGGGCGGGAAACTGCGCTCGGCGACGCCGAGCTCGGCCGCCTTCTCCCGCCCGAAGTGGCGCAGCAGGAGCGGGATGTCCTCGCGTCGCTCCCGCAGCGGCGGAAGCGCGAGCGACACGACGGCGAGCCGGTAGAACAGGTCGCCGCGGAACGCTCCCTCCGCGACGGCCTGCTCGAGGTCGCGGTTGGTCGCCGCGACGATCCGGACGTCGACCGAAACCGGCTTCGTGCCACCGACCCGCATGAGCTCGCCGGTCTCGAGGACGCGCAGCATCTTCGCCTGAAGCGCAGGGTGCATCTCCCCGATCTCGTCGAGGAAGATGGTCGAGCCGTGGGCGAGCTCGAAGTGCCCGACCTTGCGGGCGTCCGCCCCGGTGAACGCACCGCGCTCGTGGCCGAAGAGCTCGCTCTCGAGCAGGTTCTCCGGGATGGCC
>JAGWVP010000646.1 GCA_018970825.1 bacterium
CTGCTTCACCCCGGGCGAGGCCGGCTACGACAGCGAGGAGTGCAAGCAGGTCCGCGGCGCCGCCGTGTCCGCCGACCCGGCCCAGATCCAGTACGTCTTCCTGAACGTGCTCGTCCCGGTCGTCGTGAACCCCGAGCCGAAGTACCCGCCCGGCCTCTGCGGCGACCCGCCGACGCGCTGCCAGGAGGGTGCCGCGATCGTGTGGAGCGAGATCGGCGACGTCGCAGAGCGGTTCTACGATCGCTCGTCGTCCTGCGGCTTCACGACCTTCAAGGGCTACGAGTACACGGCGAACCCGTCGCAGCCGGGGCTCGCGACCGGCGCGAACCTCCACCGCAACGTGATCTTCCGCAACGCCGGGGTGCCGGCGCAGCCGGTCACCTACGTCGACCAGCCCAAGCCGCAGGGCATGTGGCGCAAGCTGCGCGAGACGTGCCAGGGCGAGGTCGCGGGCTGCGACTGGATCGCGATCCCGCACAACTCGAACCTGAGCGGCGGCTTCATGTTCGCGACCGAGAACGCCGACGGCAGCTCGATGACGCTCCCCGACGCGCGCGAGCGCGCCACGATGGAGCCCGTCATGGAGATCTACCAGCACAAGGGCAGTTCCGAGTGCCGGACCGGCGCCGGGACCACGGACGAAGAGTGCGGGTACGAGCTCGCGAACCGCGTCGCGATCTACGACGGGTCGCGCAACCTCGACATTCCCTACCCGGCGGGCAACTTCGTGCGCACGGCGCTCGGCATCGGCCTGCAGAAGGAGGGCGAGCTCGGCGCGAACCCCTTCGAGGTCGGCTTCATCGCGAGCACCGACACCCACAACGCGATCCCGGGTGCGACCGTCGAGAAGGACTACGAAGGCCACTCCGGCCTGAACGACGACACCAACGAGCGCCGGCTCTTCCTGGGCGGCCTGCAGCGCTGCCCTGCGAACGCCGACCCGAACGACGTCCGCTGCGGCCGCAGCCGCGCCGACGACGGCCCCGGCGGCCTCGCGGTGGTGTGGGCCGAGGAGAACTCGCGCGACGCGCTGTTCGCGGCGATGCGTCGCCGCGAGACCTACGGCACGAGCGGCACGCGTCCGATCCTGCGATTCTTCGCGGGCGACTACGCCGCGGGCGTCTGCGACGGCGACGTCGCCGCCGCGGGCTACCGCTCGGGCGTGCCGATGGGATCCGAACTCGGGCCCTTCCGCGGAGCGTCGAGCCCGACCTTCGCGGTGCTGGCGCTCCGCGACCCGGGCGAGCCCGCCGCCGTCGTCGACGGGGTCGAGCGGCCGGCGATCGCCGGCACGCCGCTCCACAAGGTCGAGATCGTGAAGGGCTGGGTGGACGCGGCCGGCGAGGTGCACGAGGAGGTCTTCCACGTGGCGGGCGACGAGGGCGCGGCCCCCGCGGTCGACATGGCGACCTGCGAGCCGGCCGCCGAGGGCCACGACCGCCTGTGCGCGACCTGGACCGACCCGGGCTTCGATCCGTCGCAGCGCGCCTACTACTACGCCCGCCTGTTCGAGAACCCGGTGTGCCGCTGGACCGAACTCCAGTGCAGGGAACTCGGCGTCGACTGCAGCGATCCCGCCAAGGTTCCGCCGCGCCTCGTCGCCTGCTGCGACGAGACCGTGGCGCGCACGGTCGAGAAGCGCGCGTGGGCCTCGCCCATCTGGTTCAAGCCCGACGGGCTCGGCGCGGTGCGCGGCGAGATCCGCTTCGGCGAGGGCGCAGAGAGCGTCTCGCTCGACGTCCCGATGGGAGCGGGCGCGGTGCACGACCTCGCGGCCTCCGCGCTCACCGTCGCGCTGCGCGACTCGACGACGATCTGGGAGGCGACGCTGCCGGCCGGGTCTTTCATCGACGGGCGTTACGAGGATCCGTCCGGAGCGCGTGGCGGCGTGACGAGCGCCCGGTTCGAGCGGGCGGACGACGGCTCGTCGCGGCTCGTCGTCGAGGCGACGTCGCCTTCACTGCCCGCGAACGAGGGGCTCGAGCACGTCGTGGAGGTCGCCGTGCGGATCGGCGACTGGTCGGCCTCGCAG
>JAGWVP010000647.1 GCA_018970825.1 bacterium
CTCGGAGCCGCCGCGCAGCAGGACGGCGTTTCCGGCCTTGAGACACAGCGCGGCCGCGTCCGCGGTCACGTTGGGGCGCGACTCGTAGATCACGCCGACCAGGCCGAGCGGCACCCGGACCTGCGAGATCTCGAGGCCGTTGGGGCGCCGGAAGGTCGTCACCGTCTCGCCCACCGGGTCGGGAAGGGCGGCGACCACCTCGACGCCCGCCGCCATCGACTCGATGCGCTCGGGCGTGAGCGTGAGCCGGTCGCGGAAGGCAGGGGCCGCGTCGAGGACCCCGTCGAGGTCGCGCCGGTTGGCTTCGAGGAGCGCCTCGCGCCTCTCCCGGAGGGCGCGGGCGAAGCCCGCGAGCGCCGCGTCCTTCTGCGGCGTCGTCGCGCATCGCAGCGCGGGCAGGGCGGCCCGCGCCGTCCTCGTGAGATCCTCGACGATCGCCGCTGCTTCCGGCTGCTTCGACATCGCTCCTCTGCCTCCTCCCGCCGGGTCGGGACGACTCGTCCCCCGGCCGCGTCCTTCAGGACGCCCGGGCCGTCCCGCCTCCGTCGTGGCTGCCGCCCGCGGCCGTCACGACGAGGTCGTTGCGGTGTACCACGGCATCGCCCATCTGGAAGCCGAGGATCTCCTCGACCTCCGCGCTCTGCCGGCCGGCGATGCGTGCCACCTCGGCCGCGCCGTAGACCGCGAGGCCGCGCGCGAACTCGCGCCCGTCGGGGCCGACGAGGCTCACGCAGTCGCCGGCCTCGAAGCGGCCGCCCACCGCGGTGATGCCCGAGGGCAGGAGGCTGCGGCCGCGTTTCGCGACCGCGTCGCGCGCGCCCTCGTCGCAGGCGAGCGTGCCCGCGGGCTTCAGCGTGTGAGCGATCCAGTGCTTGCGCCGGGCGAGGGCGTCCTCGAGCGGAAGGAACAGGGTGCCCTCGTCGGCGGCGGGATCGAGCACGCGACCGAGCGTGCCCGGGCGGCGACCGTCGGCGACGACGGTCGCGATCCCGGCCTCCGCGGCCTTCCCCGCGGCGGTGATCTTCGAGCGCATGCCGCCGGTCCCGAGCGCACTCCCGCCCGAGGCGAGCGCGAGCAGGCTCGCGTCGACCCTCTCCACGACCGGGATCCGGCGGGCCGCGGGATCGGTCTTCGGGTTCGCGTCGTAGAGCCCCGCGACGTCGCTCAGCACGACGAGCAGGTCCGCGGCGACGAGGTTCGCGACCAGCGCCGAGAGGTTGTCGTTGTCGCCGAACTTGAGCTCGTCGACCGCGACCGTGTCGTTCTCGTTGACGATCGGCACGATGCGGCTCGCGTGCAGGCTCGCGACCGCGTGTTCGGCGTTCAGCCAGCGGCGCCGGTCGGCGAGGTCGTCGGCGTCGAGGAGAATCTGCGCGACGGTGATGCCGCGCGCGTCGAAGGCGCGACGCCATTCCGACATGAGCAGGATCTGGCCGACCGCGGCCGTCGCCTGGCGCTCGGGGATCGAACGCGGGGCGGCGATCCCGAGGACCGACCGCCCCGCCGCGATGGCACCCGAGCTGACGACCGTGACCGCGTGGCCCGTGCGGTGGATCTCCGCGATGTCGCCGGCCAGCCGGTCGATCTGCCCGCCGTCGAGGCCGCGTTCGTCCGCCAGCACGCCCGAGCCGACCTTGATGACGAGGCGCCGGGCGCGGGCGAGCAGCGCGGGCTTTCGCGCCGACTGCGATGCCTCAACCATCGGCCCCCTCCGCGACGGCATCGACGTCCGAGGCGGGGTCGACGGGCGAAGCCGTCGTGCCCGCCCCGTCGCCCCCCGTGCCGGATTCCGCCGCCGCGAGCGCCTCCTCGCGCCTCCGCTCGGCGAGCGTGCGCGCGGTGCGGGCGACGAGGTCCGGAAGGCCGTGGCCGGTCGCGGCGGAGATGCCGAGCAGTTCGACGCCGCGTCGCGCGAGCTCCGCGCGCGCCGTCTCGAAACGCTCGCGTCCCTCGACCAGGTCGACCTTGTTCCCTGCGACCACCTGGGGCTTCGCCGCGAGGGCCGGGTCGGCGAGCTCGAGCTCCCG
>JAGWVP010000648.1 GCA_018970825.1 bacterium
GGTGCTTCCGCTGCAGGAAGTCGCGTTCGCACGAGCGGGAGCGAGGACGAGGCTCGCCAGCACCGCCAGGACCGAGAGCCTCGTACGGGGCGCGGTCACGACACCTGCGACGCGGGACGGGTTCATCGACTCTCCTTCGAGCGCCTCTCCGCGTGGCGGACCGGCGATTTCGTTCCGGGGATCGCGGGCATCCGCGCGACTCGAAGAACGACGAGCCGCATTTTCCTGCTACGCGCCCCAGCCTCGCGGGTCAATCGCCGTTCTTCGGGGTCTCCCGGGACGGCCTGCGGCCCCTTGCGCGGATCGGCGGAGGCCCGGCGGGGCCGACGAGCAGGGTTCCGATTGCAGCGGGACGACGGGAGATGGTAGGTCGCCGCCTTCCATGGGATTCCTTTCCGCTGCTTCCTCCATCGTCCGCTACCATGCCCCCGTCCCCGCGAAGCTCGATCGCGACGCGATCTGCTCGGAGATCGACCGTCGCGCCTTTCGCGAGCACGACGAGGACGGGCTGCCCCGCGCCGAGAGCTTCGGCTGGGTGGCGATCCACGACCCTCTCGTGACGACCTTCGAGCCGCACGACGTGTTCCTCCAGCAATACCTCGTCCTGGGCTTCCGCCACGACCGGCGGGTCGCACCCGCCAAGCTCGTGATGCTCGAGCGGCGCCGGATGGAAGAGGAACGGCGGCGCGCGGACGGGGTCGAGCGGCTCGCACGCCCGGTCCGGCGCGAGATCAAGGACGAGGTGCTCTCACGGCTGCTGGTGCAGGCGCTGCCCTCGCCGAGCCTGTTCGAGTGCGCCTGGAACCTCGAGACGGGAACCCTGTGGTTCACCGGCAAGGCCCGCGCGCCGCGCGAGGCGTTCCAGTCGCTCTTCCACGAGACCTGCGGCGTCGTGCCGGCGCCGGTCATCCCCTGGCTCGCGGCCGAGCGCGTGGGCCTTCCCGGCGCGGTGGTCGACGCGGTCCGCCAGGTCGAGCCGAGCACGCTTTGGGTCGGTCGGGGCGACGCCGCGGCGGCCGCGGCCGGAGGTGCGTCGTGAACCAGGATTTCCTCGCCGTCGTCGAGACCAAGCGCTTCCTCGGGCGCGAGTTCCTCACCTGGCTCGCGTGGAAACTCGAGGACGAGGGCGGTCGCATCCGGATCGGCGACGACGTGGTCGAACTCGCCCTCGGCGACCGACTCGCGCTTCGCGAGAGCGCGGCCAACGGCGGTCGGATCACGCTCGTCGACCCCGGCGACATGCGCCCCGAGCTCGGCACGGCGCTCCGCCGCGGCAAGCTCCTCGACCGCGCGCGGATCTCGGTCCAGCGCGGGGAGCGCAAGTGGGAGTTCTCGCTCGACGGCGGGCTGCTGACCTACGACTCGCTGCGCTGCCCGCCGCTCGGCCCGCGCGACCGCGCGCCCGGCGACGATGCGCGCGCCCACTTCGAGAACGACTTCTTCCTGCGGCTGGCCGACGTCGAGGACGTGGTCGGCGTGCTCGACCGGCTGTTCAAGGCGTTCTGCGAGACGCGCGCCGCGAGCTCGTGGGAGACGACGACGCTGCCGGCGATGCGCTCCTGGATCGCCGAGCTCGCCTGAGCGACGCGAATCGCCCGACGGTGGCGGACCCGCCGCGTGGCGCCGAGCGGGGCGCCCCCCGGCGCATCCTCGCTTCGGCCGTTGACGCCGTCGCGGTCCTTCGCGAAGAGAGGGTCGTGACCGTCTTGCCACCCGCGATCGGCACCACGGTGCGCCGGTTCCGGCACGCGACCAGCCGCCTCCTCCTGGTCGCGATCGCGGCGAGCCTGCCGCTCGCCCCCACGGCCCATGCCGCGAGGCAGCCTCCCCCGACCACCGTCGTCGCGGACGGCGGGGCCGGCGGCTACGAGGCGTTCCCCGACGTCGCGCGGCTGCCCGACGGTCGGCTGATGGCCGTCTTCTACGCCGGTTACGACCACGTGTCCCCGCCCACTCCCGCCCTGCCCCTCGGCGGGCGCATCTCCTCGGTCGTCTCGAGCGACGGCGGCCGCACTTGGAGCGCGC
>JAGWVP010000649.1 GCA_018970825.1 bacterium
TCGTCTGCCTCGGGGCCGTGATCCGCGGCGAGACCCCGCACTTCGAGTTCGTCGCCCGGGAGGTGAGCCGCGGAGTGAACGAGGTCGCGACTCGGCACCGGATCCCGGTCGCCTTCGGCGTCCTGACCACGGACAACCTGGAGCAGGCGCTCGCGCGGGCCGGGAGCGGGCACGGCAACAAGGGCTACGAGGCCGCCGTGACCGCGCTCGAGATGGCGGACCTGGTCGATCGCCTCGCGCGGGGCTGATCCTACCGTGTCGCGCTCCATCGCATCGCGCCGCAGGGCGCGGGTGCTCGCCGTGCAGGCGCTCTACCAGGTCGACCTGGCCGGCGTCGCACCCGCGCAGGCCGTTCGAACCGCGGCGCGGCTCGCGGCCTCCGCCGACGGCGATGCGCCTCCCGCGACGGCCGAGGCGGAAGCGCGCGTCTCCCCCGAGGTCGACTACGCGCTGCTGCTCGCGCGGGCGGCCTGGTCCCGGCGCGCCGAGGTCGACGCCCTGATCGGCGGCACCAGCACCCACTGGAAGGTCTCGCGTCTCGGGCGGATCGAGACCGAGGTGCTCCGGGTCGCGACCGCGGAGATGCTCGAGTGCCGGGAGATCCCGGTCGCGGTGGTGATCGACGAGGCGATCGAGGTCGCGAGATCCTTTGCCGGGGACGAGGCGGCGCGATTCGTGAACGGCGTCGTCGACGCGATCGCGCGATCGCTCGCCGCACAGGGGCGGATCGAGGGGCCCGCACGGGGACCTGCCGAGGCGGCGCCGCCCGCGGCGCGCGGCTCCGCCGGCCCCGCGCCGGACGGCGCTCCCGCCGGTTCCGGGGGGAGCCCGCCGGTCCGGGTTGCGGCCGGGGAGGCGGTCGTGGAATCGGGGGAGCGCGAAGCGGGCGGGATCGAGCCCGGGAGGGAGTCGAGAGTGACCGAGGGAGCGGGCAGTCGGGAGGACGGCGGGGCGGGGCCTTCGGGAACGCGATTCGACCCGGCCATCGAGCCCGGATGGCGCGAGTTCTGGGCCCGCGAACGGATCTTCGAGGCCGGGCGCCGCCCGGATGCGCCGCGCCGCTACATCCTCGAGATGTTTCCCTACCCGAGCGGCGACCTGCACATCGGGCACGGCAAGAACTACTTCATCGGCGACAGCCTGACGCGCTACTGGGTCCTGCGCGGCTTCGACGTGCTCCATCCCTTCGGCTGGGACGCCTTCGGATTGCCGGCCGAGAACGCGGCGATCAAGACCGGCGTTCCGCCGCGCACCTGGACGATGCGCAACATCGCGGAGTCCAAGCGTTCCCTCGAGGCGGCCGGCATCATGTACGACTGGTCTCGCGAGGTCACGACCTGCGAGCCGAACTACTATCGGTGGACGCAGTGGCTCTTCCTGCTCCTGTACCGGCGGGGGCTCGCCTACCGCGCGCGCGCGACGGTGAACTGGGATCCGGTCGACCAGACGGTGCTGGCCAACGAGCAGGTCGACGCCTCGGGTCGCAGCTGGCGCAGCGGCGCGATCGTCGAGAAGCGCGAGCTCGACCAGTGGTTCTTCCGCATCACGGCCTACGCCGACCGGCTGCTCTCCGACCTCGAAAAGCTCGACGCCTGGCCCGAGAAGGTGAAGGCGATGCAGCGAAACTGGATCGGCCGGAGCGAGGGCGCCGAGGTCGAGTTCCGGGTGGAGGGCCGGGAGGAGCGGGTCACCGTCTTCACGACGCGGCCGGACACGCTCTTCGGCGCGACCTTTCTCGTGCTCGCTCCCGAGCACCCGCTGGTCGGGACCCTGGTCGCGGCGGAGTCGCGGTCGCAGGTCGAGGAGTACGTGGCGCAGGCCCGTCGCCGCAGCGAGATCGACCGCCAGGCGACCGACCGCGAGAAGACCGGCGTGGCGATCGGCGCCCGCGCGATCAACCCGGTGAACGGCGAGCCCGTGCCGATCTGGATCGCCGACTACGTGCTCATGGGCTACGGAAGCGGCGCGATCATGGCGGTGCCCGCCCACGACGAGCGCGACTTCGCGTTCGCGCGCGCGTTCGGG
>JAGWVP010000650.1 GCA_018970825.1 bacterium
CACGCGCGTCTTCTGCCCCGGGCACATGCGCTACGCGGGCCGCGACTACCACTGCTGGAACCGGCGCGGTCACGGCTCGGTGGACCTGCACGACGCGCTCGTCAAGTCGTGCGACGTCTACTTCTACCAGGTCGGGCTCAAGATGGGCGTCGACACGATCGCGGAGTACGCGCACCGCTTCGGGCTCGGCGAGCCCACCGGCATCGCGCTCGACCACGAGAAGGCGGGACTCGTCCCGACCGAGGCGTGGAAGCTCAAGCGCTTCAAGGAGGAGTGGTTCGCGGGCGAGACCCTCTCGGTCGCGATCGGGCAGGGCTACGTGCTCGCGACGCCGCTCCAGATGGCGAACGCCGTCGCGACGCTCGCCAACGGCGGCACGCGCTGGAAGCCGCGCTACGTCGACCGGATCGAGGGCGCGGACGGCAGCGTCGAGAAGGTCGCACCGGTCGCACTCGGCGACGCGGGACTGCGCAAGACCACGCTGCTCCAGATCCGCGACGCGCTCCGCGACGTCGTGAACCTGCCCGGCGGGACCGGCAAGAAGGCGAAGCTCCCGACGATCGAGATGGGCGGCAAGACCGGCACCTCGCAGGTGTTCCGGATGACGCGCCAGACGAAGACCGCCGGGATGGCGCGCCACCTCCGGGACCACGCGTGGTTCGTCGCCTTCGCACCGGTCGAGAAGCCCGAGATCGCGATCGCGGTGCTCGCCGAGCACGCGGGCACCGGCGGCGGCGCCACCGCGGCCCCGATCGCGCGCGACGTCGCCGACTTCTGGTTCGGGATGACCCGCGGGCGCGACTACCAGCAGACCGGGGCGCGCGCCCCCCTGCGCGAGGCCGGGGCCGATCCGGCGACGGTCGAAGCCGAGCGCCACGCGGCGCGGATGGCGGCAGCCGCCCTGCGGAGCGGGCCGGTCGAGATGGACGAGGACGTGCGCCGCGAGGCCGCGAGCAGGCGACCGGTCCGGGCGGTCGCGGCCGCACGGGGCTGACGGAGAGGAAGGATCGCGTGCCGCGCTGGATGATCGATCGCCGCCTGCTGTCGCACTTCGACGTGCTGCTGCTCGCGACGATGGTGGCGATCGTCGGGCTCGGCGGCGTCACCGTCTACAGCGCGACCTTCGACCCGGCCCACCCGACCGTCCACTCGTTCGCGTGGAAGCAGGCGATGTGGGGCACGGCGGGGCTCCTCGCGGCGCTCCTCATGTGCTCGTTCGACTACCGGAAGCTCGAAGCGTGGGCGCCGATCGGCTACGCGGCGGGACTGCTGCTCCTGCTCTCGCTGCCGTTCATCGGCACCACCGTGAGCGGGTCGCGACGCTGGATCTCGCTCGGGCCGATCTCCATCCAGCCCTCGGAGATGGGAAAGCTCGCGCTCATCGTCATGCTCGCGCGCCACTTCCACCGCAACGATCCGCCCGGGGGCCTCGGTCCACGCGACCTCCTCGTGCCCGCGCTGCTCACGCTCCCGCCGGCGCTGCTCGTGCTGAAGCAGCCGGACCTCGGGACCGCGGGCATCTTCGTGCTCGTCGCGGCGAGCATGACCGTGCTCGCAGGGCTGAGCCGCCGGACCTGGATGATGCTCCTCGCCGCCGCCGTTCTCGCCGTCCCCGCGTGGCCGGCCGTGAAGTCGCACCTGAAGCCCTACCAGCTGAAGCGCATCGAGACGTTCCTCAACCCGGAACTCGACCCGCTCGGCTCGGGCTACCACGTGATCCAGTCGAAGATCGCGATCGGCTCGGGCGGGCTGCGCGGGAAGGGCTACCTTCACGGCACCCAGAACCAGCTCGACTTCCTGCCCGAGCAGCACACCGACTTCATCTTCTCGGTCTACTCCGAGGAGTGGGGATTCCTCGGCGCGATCGTGCTGGTGACGCTCTACCTGGCGCTCGTCTTCCGCGGGCTCGTCGTCGTCGGGCGGGCGAAGGACCGCTTCGGTGCGCTCATCGCCTTCGGCGTGCTCGCGAACGTCTTCTGGCAGGCGGTGATCAACCTCGGCATGACGACCGGGATGCTG
>JAGWVP010000651.1 GCA_018970825.1 bacterium
GCGGAGATGCTGCGCGCTCGCGGTGCGGTTCCGCTGCGGCTGCCGCGCGTGCGCGACGACGCGCGAGCGCTCGCGCTCGCCGTCGCCGACGCGGCCACCCGCGCGGACGTCGTCTGCACGATCGCGGGCTCGTCGGCGGGCTCGCGCGACTGGACGTCGACCGCGTTCGCGTCGGTCGGCCGCGTGTTCGCGACGGGCATCGGACTCGTGCCGGGCCGCCCGACGATCCTCGCCTCGCTGGCGCCGGCACCCGAGCGGCGCGCGCGGGTCGCGATCGGGCTCCCCGGCTACCCGATCGCCGCGGCGATGGTCGCGCGCGAGATCTTGGGCCCGCTCGTCTCGCGGCTACTCGGCGCGCCGCACGCACGGCCCGCGACGCGCGAGGCCGTCGCGGCGGAGGCGATCCCGAGTCGCTCCGATCTCGAGGAACTCGTGCGCGTCGAGGTCGCGCGCGTCGGCGGCCGCGCGTTCGTCCACCCGCTCGCTCGCGGGGCCGGGGCGCTGTCGAGCCTCGCCCGCGCGGCCGGACTCGTGCGACTTCGACCCGGCGCCGGAGGGATCGCCGCGGGCGCGTCGGTCGCGGTCGAGGACCTCTCGGCCGGCGAGAGGCCGTTCACGCTGCTGCTGGCGGGACTCGTCGATCCGGCGCTCGACGCGTTCGAGGACGCGCTGCGCGCGCAGGGCTCCGCGATCCGCGTCGCGGTGCGTCCCTGCAGCGACGCCGCGGCGGCGAGCCTGGTCCTGGCGGGCGTGGTCCACGGGCGCCTGCGCGTCCGGCCGGTACACGCAGGCGCGATCGACGGGCCGGAGGTCTCGGCCGCGCGGGAGGAGGGGGGCGAGGCTCCAGGTTCGAGTGCGGTGATCGTGCTCGCCCGGCGCGCGAGCGGTCTCGTCGTGGCGCGAGGCAACCCGCTCGGACTCGCCGGGTTGGCGGATGCGGCGAGGGCGGGGGTGCGAGGTCTCCCGTCGCTCAAGCGCGGCGGCGTGGCGGCCCGCGGCCGCGACCTCGCGAGCCTCGCGACCGACCCGTCGCGGCGCGGTGGGGGCGGGGATCCGGGCATGGCCGCGACCGAGATCCCGCCGCTCGCCGCGGCGGTCCTGGTCGCAGCCGGCGTCGCCGACGTGGCGCTCGGGACCGCGGGCACGGCGGAGCGGGTCGGTGCGGATTTCGTCCCGGTGCGCGACGACGAGGTCGTGCTGGAGATCGAGCGCACGGGCCTCGAGTCGACCCTGCTGCGGGCGATCGCGGCGATCGGCGCGAGCGGGGAGCTCCGCGGGACGGCGAGTCGCCACCCGGCTCCCGCCTGAACCCGCGGGCCCCTCAGGTGTGCATGAGCGCGAGCGGCGGCGCCGACGCGATCACGGCCGCTTCGTGCAGCGCGAGCTCCCGCAGCCTCGCGCGAACTTCGTCCGCGGGTGCCACGGCGAGCGCCAGGTCGAGGTACGCCTGGTGGTGTCGCGCCTCGCTCGCGAGGAGCCCCCGGTAGAGCGACGCCAGCGCGGGATCGGGCAGCGCGTCCGCGAGCAGCTTCATGCGCTCGCAGCTGCGCGCCTCGATGAGGGCCAGGCAGAGCAGGGTGTCGACGAGGCGCCCCGGCTCGCGGTCGCGCACGGCGGCGAGCAACTGGCCCGCATAAGGGCTCGGCGGCAGGCGCCCGGGTGGTGCGCCGCGCGACTCGATCGCGTCGAGCACCTGCTCGTAGTGCGCGAGTTCCTCGCGGGCGAGGCGCGCGAGCGGGCGCAGGAGCGGCTCGCGGTCGGGGTAGCGGAAGAGCAGGCTCACGGCCGTCGAGGCCGCCTTCTTCTCGCAGTTCGCGTGGTCGACCAGCAGCAGGTCGACGTCGGCGATCGCGCGCTCGACCCAGCGGGGATCGGTCTCGGAGGCGAGGTTCAGCACCGCGGGGAGCGCTTCGCCGCGCGAGAACGCGGCGAGTCGCCCCCGCCCGCCCGCAGGCCGGAGGGCCGCGGGCGGGCGGGGGCGGCCAGGTCAGCCGATCACTTCTTCTCGGCGCCGCC
>JAGWVP010000032.1 GCA_018970825.1 bacterium
TCCCATCGCGGCCACTCTCCCTACCTGCACCGCACCGCCGACGGCGTGATCGTGCTCGGACGCCGGCTGCCGCGCACCTGCATGACCTTCAGCGTCGACGAGACGGCTTCGTGGAGCCCGACCTTCCGGATCGACGGCCGCGCGCCGGGCGCGTACCCGTCGATGACGAACCTCCCTGACGGGTCGGTGCTGGTCGTCTACTACGAGGAGGGACCGGGCTCCGACGTGTTCGCCCGACGCTTCCGGATCACGCCGCCGCGCACCGTGAGCTGGCTCGCTCCCTGACCCGGGCCGAGCCGGCCGGGGCGAGCGCGCCCCGCACCGGGGGCGCCCGCGATCCCGACGGCGCCCGACGCGAACTCTTCTCGACCGCCCTCGCAGTCTCCGCGTTTACCCGCTCTCGGGCACCGTGCTATCTCCGGGCGCATGAAGCGCCCCGTCCTGCTCGTCGACCTCTCTCCGCCGCCGGGCACCGGCCGCACGATGCCTCGCCGCGAGTTCCTGCGGCTGCTCGGACTCGCAACCGGCGGGCTCGCCGCGGTCGCGGCCGCCCCCGCCGGTGCCGTCACCCCGGCGGGCGTCGCGAGCCCCTTCCCCGACGGCATCAAGTCCGGAGACCCGCGACCGCGGCGCGCGACGATCTGGACGAGAGTCGCCGCCCCCTCCGCCGATCCCGTCGACGTGATCTGGTCGGTCGCGGAGGACGCCGGGATGCAGCAGGTCGTGCGCGGCGGCACCGCCCAGGCTCTCGCCGCGAACGGCCACTCGGTCACGGTCAAGGTGCAGGGCCTCGATCCCGATCGCTGGTACCACTACCGCTTCGAGGTCGCGGGCACGCCGAGCGTGACCGGGCGGCTTCGGACCGCGCCCGGCGAAGCCTCGTCGCCCGCGCGGCTCCGCTATGCCTTCGCGAGCTGCCAGCAGCGCACGAGGAGCTTCTACGTCGCGCACCGCGCGATCGCCGGGGAGGGCGTCGACTTCCTGCTCCACCTCGGCGACTACGTCTACGTGAGCGACGGCGGCACGATCACGCTCGACGACTACCGCTCGGTCTGGCGCACCTTCCATTCGAATCCGCTGCTCCAGGAGATGCACGCGCAGGTGCCGCTCGTCGCCGTCTGGGACGACGGCGAGTTCTACAACGGCGTCGACCGCACCGGGGATCCCGTGCGCCTCGCGGCCGCGCGGCGCGCCTGGTTCGAGGCGATGCCGGTGCCCGCGAACGACGAGGACCGCACCTACCGGTCGCTGCGCTGGGGCACGCTCGCGGAGATGTTCCTGCTCGACACCCGCCAGTACCGCGACCCCGCGATCCCCTCGAACTCGAGCTTCGCCGGCCTCATCGACGCGAAGGACACGCTGCTGGCCCCCTGCGACCAGATGTTCGCCCCCGGCCGGACGACCCTCGGCCAGGTGCAGCGCGCCTGGCTCAAGAAGGGGCTCGCCGCGCGCGCGGCGACCTGGCCGATCATCGCGAGCAGCTACGACATGTCGCCGTGGAAGTTCGAGGACCGCGACACCCCGGAGCTCCGCGAGCAGGACCCCGGGCTCCAGCGCAACGGCGGTCTCTACGTCTCCAACGAGGCCTGGGACGACTACCAGTGGGAGCGCCGCAAGCTCATGAAGTTCATCGCGCGGCGCGGCGTCCCCAACGTGCTGGTGTCGAGCGCGCACACGCACTTCTACCGCGCGAGCGAGATCATGCCCGACTTCGACGACCCGTCGTCGCCGGTCACCGCCCACGAGTTCAACACGGGCTCGCTCACGGCCGACCCCGACCCGCGCGAGATCGCGCCCGAGGAACTGCTGCACACCGCCGAGGCGATCTTCATGGGGGCGAACACGCCCTACATGAAGCACGTCGACCTGCTGAACCAGGGCTACGCGATCGTCGACGTGACGCCGGAGGAGGCGATCTGCGAGTTCCGCGTGATCGACACCTACGACGAGAACGCGCAGCCGCGCACCTTCGGCCGCTTCCGCGTCCGCGCGGGCGTACCCGGCATCGAGAAGCTGCCCGACCCGGCGTGACGCGCGCGTCCCCGCCGACGCCGGACCGCCGTCAGCGGACCCGCCGCACCTCGGTCGCGAGCGGGGCGTGCAGCATCGCGAGCGCACCCGCCTCGTCGCCCGCCCGGTAGGGGCCCGGAAGCACGACCGACGCCATCATGAGGTCGAACGTTCCGGCCTCGCGCAGCTTCGTCATGTGGAGCAGGCTGTAGCCGACCGACCGACCGCCGTCGGGGGCCTCCTCCGCAGGCGGCGTCGCAGCCTCCGCGACGGCAGTTCCCGAGCGCTCGCTCCCGGCATCCTTCGCCTCCCGGGCGACGCCCGGGTCGTCGTCCGTCGGGCGGACGACCGCGCCGCGCACGATGCCCCACTGCTTCCAGAGATCGGGAATCTCGAAGGCGTGGAGCATCGTGCCCGCGCCGCTGCTGTAGACCCACCAGTCGTGGTCGTCCGAGGAACGCACGACCGGGCCGTCGCCCGCGAGGCTCACCCCCCCGGGATTGGCGGCGTCGAAATAGCGCGCGGGCGAACCGTCGACCGGGGCCAGGTCCATCACGGTCTCGAAGCGGAAGTCGCGCAGCGTCTTCACCATGAGCCAGGGGAAGCTCACCTTGCTCGGCGTCAGGTAGGCGGTCGGGTAGTGATAGGTGTAGGCGATGCCGCTCGGCAGGTCGGGGAACATGGGGCCCATGTCGACCGACAGCCGCGCCCGGCGCACCGCGCGCACCGGCCCCTCGCGCACGCCGTCGATCTCGACGATCGAGTTCTGCTCGGTGAAGTTCAGCGTCACCTTCGAGAGCAGCAGCGAGAAGGTCGGGCTGCCGATCATGTGGGTCTGCCGCAGGAGGTTCGAGCCCGCGCCGCCGGCGGCCGGGCCGACGCTCAGTCCCGTGAAGTAGTTGCGGCCGCGGGCGTACTCGACCGCGTAGGCGTTCGAGCGGGCGAGCCGGCCGTCGTCGTCGAAGGTGACGTAGGGATCCGCCCGCTCCAGCGGCGGCGGTTCGCGGAACTCGAGCAGGTAGGCCCATGCCTGCTTCTCTCCCGCGGGCTCGGCCACGCGGATTTCGAGAGCCCCGTCGCAGGCGGCCTGCACGCAGGGATCCCCGGGCGCGCGGTCGCCCGCGTCCTTCGCCATGAAGACGAGTTCGTCGTTGTCGTCGAGGTCGAAGGTCTCGGGGCCGGGCACGACCACGTCGTCGCGACGGTCGCGCTGGTCGAACTGGAAGGGCATCGCGACCGGTTTGCCGTCGTCGAAGCGGACCAGCCGCAGCCGCCGCGTCTCGCGCGTCGCGAGGCCCCCGAGCGCGCGTCCCGGCAGCACCACCGGGTCGTGGAGG
Organism: bacterium; assembly: GCA_018970825.1. Taxonomy (GTDB): domain Bacteria; phylum Desulfobacterota; class Binatia; order UBA12015; family UBA12015; genus REEB422. Next base: position 3,348 of record JAGWVP010000032.1, read on the forward strand.
CGCGCGAGCGACCGCCGGGAGGGGTCCGCGGTCGCCCCGTCCGACGACTCCGCCGCGGCGAGGCGGGGCCTCGGGCGGGCGGCGGCCTGCGTGGGCGCGAGGAGCCCCACGAGGGCGACCGCGCAACTCGCGGCGGCGAGGATTCGACGAGGGAGCACGTCCGAGCCCTACACGGGATGGCGAAGTCCGGACAAGCCCCGCCGTCGAGGATCGTCGACCCCTCGCCGCCCTCGAGTTGCACCCGGGGGCGAACGCTTCTCCCGGCGCGCCCCGCCGTGCTAGTCGGGATCCGAGCGCCATGGATCTCGACCGGCTCCCTCCGCACCTCCGCGACCTTCCCGAGGACCTGCACGATCTCGTGGCGGCCGTTCGGAATCCCGCGGCGGGCTTCTTCGGGCCGGGCTCGCGGAGCTGGCGCCACCTGCGCGAGAACACGATCCAGCTCGCCGGTCCGGCCGCGGCGCTCATGCAGGTCGCCCACCCGATGGTCGCGCGCGGCGTCGCGGAGCACAGCAACTTCCGCGGCGACCCGATCGGGCGGCTGCAGCGGACCTTCGTCGCGGTGCACCGGATCGTGTTCGGTCCGGTCGACAAGGCGCTCGAGGCGGCGCTGGGCACGCGGCGCATCCACGAGCGCGTCCGCGGTTCGCTCGCTTCCGACGCCGGCCCGGCCTGGCAGGCGGGCTCGCCCTACCACGCGAACCGGGGCGACCTGCTCCTGTGGGTCCACGCGACCCTGGTCGACGGCGCGATCGACGCGAACGAGCGCTTCGTCGGACCGATGCCGCTCGACGAGCGACGGGCGCTCTACGAGGAGATGAAGATCTCCGGTCGCCTGTTCGGCGTCGCCGCGGCCGACCTCCCGCCCACCTGGGACGACTTCCACGACTGGTACCGGCACCAGGTCGACCACGTCCTCTTCGTCGGCGACGAGGCGCGCGCGATCGCCGACGCGATCGTCTGGCGCGCGGGATGGTACCGCGCCGCGGCCCCGCTCATCCTGCTGCTCGCCTCCGGTCTCCTGCCGCCGGTCGTGCGCGAGCAGTTCCGCCTTCCCTGGAACGGCGTGATGGAGATCGCGCTAGGCGAGTTCCAGAAGCGGTGGCGCCAGGCGCGCTTCGTCATGCCCCCGGGACTGCTCTACCGGCGCGCCTACCTGCGCGGCCTCTCGCGCACCGGGGCCTCCCTGCCCCACGTCCCGGGGCGTCCGCTCGACCCGCTCTGGCCGTCGGCGACCGCCTGAGCGGGCTGCGCGTCCTCACTCGGCCGCGGCGGCTGGACGGGCCGGGCGGGGAACGACGCCGGGGCGCCGGAAGAGTCGCGCGAGGAGCCGGGCGGGCTCGATCCGCAGCGCGTCGCGGAAGAAGATCGTCGCGAAGTATTCGAGGAGGTCCCTCTTGCGCGGGTGCGCGAGGAAGATCCGCGCGACGCGTCGCGGGTCGAGGTAGAAGCGCAGGTAGGCGTTGCGCCGAAGCCGCGCGAAGCGCTCGTCGGGAATCGCGCTCAGGTTCACGACCGGCCGGAAGAAGAAGCCGCTGCCGACGATCTCGGCCGCCGCGGCCCCCCGCTCGGCGACGATCTCGCCGTGCATCTCGGTCCCGGCGAAAGGCGTCGTGACGAAGAAGTAGGCCGTGTGGAGCCGGCTCCCGCAGGCGAAATCGATCGTCGCCCGCATCTCCTCCTCGGTCTCGCCGGGAAAACCGACCATGAAGAAGCCCGACACGAGAACGCGCCTGCGGGCGAAGACGTCGATCACCGGCAGGACCTTGTCGAAGCGCAGGTGCTTGCGGATCTGCTTCTGGAGGCGGGGCACCGCCGTCTCGATCGCGATCGCGACGTACTCGAGGCCCGCGTCCGCCATGCGCTCGGCCTGCTCCGGCGTCATGCGGTCGGCGCGGATGCCGTTGGGACAGGCGAACGTCACGCCCGGCCGGGCGACGAGCCCGTCGCAGATCTCGAGCATGCGGGCCGCGTCGAAGTTGAAGATGTCGTCGGTCACGTCGAAGGAGTGGACGTTCCAGCGCTCGCGCAACTCGTCGACCATGCGCAGCACCCACGCCGTGCCGTGGGCCCGGAAGCTCTTGCCCTGGATGTCGTGGCAATACGTGCAGCGGTACGGGCACCCGCGGCTCGTCGTGATCGGCATGTAGCGGCGCTTGCCCGACTGCGACATGCCGCGGCGACGCGAGTACGCGTCGACGTCGGTCAGGTCGAACGCCGGCATCGGCAGCGAGTCGAGGTCCTCGATCGCCGGCCGCGGCGCGGTGTGGCGCACCCGGCCGTCGGGTCCGCGCAGGGCGAGCCCGGGGACGTCCTGCCACGGCTCGCCCCGGACGACGCATCCGAGCACGTCCTCGAGCGTGCGCTCGCCCTCGCCGATCACGGCGGCGTCGATCGAGTCGTTCGCGACCGTGTCCTGCGGGTCGGCGCTCGGGTGCGGCCCCCCCGCGAGGACGACCGCGCCGGGCCTCGCCCTGCGGGCGACTCGCGCGAGCCGGTGCATGCTGCGGAACTCCGCGGTGAGAGCGGTCAGGCCGACGACGTCGGCGGGGAATTCCGCGAGCGCCTCCCCGAGCGCCCGCTCCGGGTCCTCCTCGAGGTAGGCGTCGAGACAGCGGACGTCCCAGCCGAGGCCGCGCGCGATCGCGCCCAGCACCATCGGCGCCTGCGCGGGCCCCGACGCCTCGCCGCGATCGTCCTCGATGCGCGCGCGCACGAAGAGGAGCCGCGGCGCCCCGGGCGTCGCGTGGGATGGATCACCGAGAAGGGGCACGACGCCCGACGCTATCAACTTTCACTTCGGCTCGAAAAGGGGGAATCGGGGCGGGGAGAGTTCCGGGACCCGCGGTCGTCCCCGCCTCGTCCCGGCGACGCGACCGCGACGCCGGTCCTCCCCCGTCGGGAGGGACGGGCCGTACCCGGAAAACGCGCATTGAAGACCCCCCCGGGCGTGGGATACCGCTCGCCGCATGTCGATCGCGCGGATGGCGTGGCGCTCGATCCTCCGGGGGGTCGCGAACCTCTGCCCCTCGGATGCCGCGCGCGCGTCGATCTACCGCGCCTACGGCGTCCAGGTCGGGCGCGACGTCTTCATCGGGGCCGACGTGCTCTTCGACCGTCTCCACCCCGAGGGGATCCGGATCGGCGACCGCACGGCGATCGGCACGCGCACCATCGTCATGGCGCACCAGCTGGTCCCGACCTCGAGCGTGCTCGCCCGGCTCTATCCCTACGAGCGCCGCGAGACGGTGATCGAGAGCGACGTCTGGATCATGCCCGGCGTCATCGTCGCCCCCGGCGTGCGCATCGGCCATCACTCGGTCGTCGCGACCGGAGCGGTGGTGCACGACGACGTGCCGCCCTACTCGCTGGTCGTGGGGGGCGGCTACCGGGTCGCCCGTTCGCTCGAGGACGACGTGCGCCGCGCGGAGATCGAAGGGGGTCCGTCCGGCCCCGCGAAACCGGGCGGCTGAGCGCCGCGGCGACGCTCCCGCCGGGATCTCGGTTCGTCGCGGGCTCGAGGCCCTCGAGAAACACCGTCGCCGCCGCGGCCGCGTTGCGCGCGGCGAGCCGGTACCACGCGAAGAACTCGAGGAAGCCGTCGAGGCCGAGGGGATCGCCGGGGCCGTCCGAGGACGCGCGGAACGCGATGAACGGCACCCCCGTCGCGACGGCCTCCGCCGCGACGGCGGCGGTCTCCATGTCGCTCGCGACGACCTCCGTGGCTCCGGCTTCGAGGAGGGACGCGGTCGCCGCGGCGCCGATCGACGGGGGTGCGGGCGGCGGGGCCTGCTCGTCGCAGGCGAAGACGTCGTCGCCGCCCGGCACGCACTCCGCGATCGCCCCGGACGCCTCGTCGCCGCTCTCGCCGATGCCGCCGACGAGAACCCCGGGAGTCGCCGCGAGGCAGACGCGGTCGCCCGGCCGGACCCCGGGAAGCGGCGCCGTGCCGGGGATCTCCGTGCAGCGCTCGAGCGCGACCCGGCCCGCCGCCACCCCGGCCCGCGCGAGAGACAGCCAGGCCCCTTCGCACGGGGCGAGCGTGCCGTCCCGTGCCCGCCAGGCGGCGGGCACGGCCACGACGCCCACGCCGCGGCGGCCTGCCGCGACTCCCGAGACGACGACACCGGCGAGGTCGAAGGAGTGGAGCATCGTGCGCGCGGTCGCGCGCGCATTCGCGATCCCGACGCCGGTCATCGCCACGACGACCCGGGTCCGGCCGATCCGGCCGAGCCGGAACCAGCGGCCCTCGATCTCGCGGACCTCGTCGATCGTCGCGGACTCGAGGACCGCGCCGGCCTCCGACGGCATCGCGGTGACGACGCCGTAGACGGGGGCGTCCGACCCGACCGGATCGCCGCAACCCGCGATCGCCGCGAGCGCGGCCGCGACCGCGAGGTGCATCGCGATCCCGCGATGCGACGATGGCCGCCGGCGGCGCCACCCGGGGGCTTCGCCGTCGCGAGGGATCGACCCGCGACTCACGTCCTCACTTCATCGTGATGACGACGGCGTCGCCGCCGAGCGTCAGCATGAGCCCCTCGCGCTTGGCCTTCAGGTGCATGATCACGCCGGCCCCGTTCTGCAGCCAGAGGTCGCCGCCGCTCGCGGTCCCGATCGCGAAGCCGTAGCGGCCCTGCGCGTAGGCGCCCGCGAATTGCGCGACGTCGGACATGCCGTAGACCTCGCCGGTCGCCTGCATCTCGGACACGCCGAGGCCCCCGATGCCGAGGCCGCCCACGGTGAAGCGGTACTCGCGGCCACGGTGGAAGAGCGTGCCGTCGCCGGCGGTGCCGCTGCCGATGTAGGCCGCGGCCACGGTCTTCATCTCGACGTAGCCGTCGGGCGTCCTGCCGCGGACCGCGTCGGGCCCGAGCTTCACGTTTCCGGTGCAGCCGAGCGCCAGCAGCACGGCGCCGAGCACGATCGCCCGCACGAGGCGCCCCGAATCGATTCCCGCGTTCTCCATGATCTCCTTCGCCCCCGTCCCCCCGCCGTGCCGCGATCGAGCGACGCCCTCCCGCTATCGCAGGCCGGCGCCGCCGACAAGGCAGCGGGGCTCAGCCCGTCGCGAGCGCTCGCGCGACGATCTCCCGGGCCTCCGAGACGATGCGGTCGAGGTGGGCCGCGTCGCGGAAGCTCTCCGCGTAGATCTTGTAGACGTTCTCCGTCCCCGAGGGCCGCGCGGCGAACCAGCCGTTCGCGGTCGCGACCTTGAGCCCGCCGATCGCGGCCCCGTTGCCGGGCGCCCGCACCAGCCGGTCGGTGATCGGGTCGCCCGCGAGCTCGGCGTCGGTCACGTCGGCGGGCGAGAGCTTCTCGAGGCGCGCCTTCTCCTCCGGCGTCGCCGGGGCGTCGATGCGCGTGTAGAGGGGTGCCCCGAACTCCGCCCCGAGGTCGCGGTAGTGCAGGCCGGGATCGCGCCCGGTCGTCGCCGTGATCTCGGCGGCGAGCAGGTCGAGGAGCAGGCCGTCCTTGTCGGTCGTCCAGACGCGCCCGTCGCGGGCGAGGAAGCTCGCCCCGGCGCTCTCCTCGCCGCCGAAGCAGCAGGTGCCGTCGAACAGCCCCGGTGCGAACCACTTGAAGCCGACCGGGACCTCCGAGAGCCTCCGTCCGCGCCGGGCGACGACCCGGTCGATCATCGCGCTGCTGACGAGCGTCTTGCCGACCGCGGCCTCGCGCGGCCAGTCCGGCCGATGCCCGAGCAGGTAGTCGATCGCGACCGCGAGGTAGTGGTTCGGGTTCATGAGCCCGGCCGACGGCGTCACGATGCCGTGGCGGTCGGAGTCCGGGTCGTTCGCGAAGGCGACGCGGAAGCGGTCCTTCAGCGCGACCAGCCGCTCCATCGCGAAGGGGCTCGAGCAGTCCATGCGGATCTTCCCGTCGTGGTCGACGGTCATGAAGGAGAAGGTCGGGTCGACGACCGTGTTCACCACCGTCACGTCGAGCCCCCAGGTCTCGACGATCGGTCCCCAGTAGCCGACCGAGGCGCCGCCGAGCGGGTCGACCCCGAGCGACAGCCCGGCCGAGCGGATCGCCTCCATGTCGATCGCGGCGCCGAGGGCCCGGACGTAGGGCAGGCAGAGGTCCTGCGCCCGTGTCGTGGCGGCCCGCGACGCGGACTCGAAGGACACCCGCTTCACCGCGCGCAGCCCTTCGCGCAGGATCTCGTTCGCGCGTTCCTGGATCGCCCGAGTCACGTCGGTGTCGGCGGGCCCGCCGGTCGGCGGGTTGTACTTGAAGCCGCCGTCCTCGGGCGGGTTGTGGGACGGCGTGACCACGATGCCGTCGCCGATCCCGCTCTGCCGGCCCGCGTTCCACGCGAGGATCGAGCGCGAGACGACCGGAGTGGGCGTGAACCCGTCCCGCTCCTGCACGATCGTCTCGACGCCGTTGGCCGCGAGCACCTCGAGCGCGGTGCGCTCGGCCGGGCGCGACAGCAGGTGGGTGTCCTTGCCGAGGAAGAGCGGTCCGTCGATGCCGCGCGCGGCGCGGTGCTCGCAGATCGCCTGGGTGATCGCGAGGATGTGATCCTCGTTGAACGAGCCGCGGAGCGCCGAGCCCCGGTGGCCGCTCGTGCCGAAGGCGACGCTCTGGGTCGGGTCGTCCGGGTCGGGACGGCGGTCGAAATACTCCCGCTCGAGCTTCGCAGGATCGATCAGCAGGTCCTTCGGCGCGGGCTTGCCGGCGAGCGGCGACATCGGCATCGGCGGGCTCCTCCCCGGGCGACGACGGACCGGCGAACGGTCCGGCTCCCGGATCGGCCCTCTAGCACGGGGTGCGGCCGCTGCCGCGCCCCGCCGCCCTCCCGGGCCTCAGGTCTTCGGCTGGATCGCGGTCGGCGGCACCGTCGAGCCGTTGTCGGCCACGTGGTTGTCGCCGAAGGAGACGATCTGGCCGTTCGAGCCGATCTCGAGGCCCCTCGTGTTGGCGAAGATCGCGTCGGCGCCGATCCGCGCGATCGCGAAGCTCGCCCCGCCGCCGGCCATCACGCCCGCGCCCGCGTTGCCCGCGATCGTCGAGCGCTCGACGAGAACCTTCGCCGGCGAGCCGGCCGCGCGGACGAACACCCCGTCGCCGTCGTTTCCGCCGATGAAGGAGTCGGCGATCGTCGCGGTCGAGCCCTCGAGAACCCGGATGCCGGGGCCCGCGTTCGAGTCGATCGAGGACCGCGAGACGAAGGCGTCGACCGGGGCGTTCGTGCCGTGCACGACGATGCCGGTGTTGCTGCCGCGGACCACGGTGTCCCGCACCCAGAGCTGGGCCGCGCCGGAGGGCTCGAACCCGATGCCCGCCTGCGAGAACGCGTTCACGATGCACCTCTCCACGTGCACCTCGCCCGCGGCGACGACCTGCACGCCACGGAGCCCGGCGCCGAGGCCCTCGATGTCGAGGCCGCGCAGCACGACCCGGTCGGTCGGGCCGGCGTTGATCACGATCGCGTTGGAGCCGGAGGCGAGCACGCCGGCCTGGGTCGAGTCCGACGCGATCGTGATCGACTTCGTGATCGTGACCGCACCGAAGGGGCCCGGGTCGAGCACGTTGATCTCCCCCCTGGCCGCGGTCTTCGGGATCGCGCCGGCGAAGGTCTTGCACGGCGCGGTCCGGCTGCAGGGATTGGCGTCGTCGCCGACCCCGGAGACCCAGGTGCGCGTCGCCTGCGCACCGGCGTTCCCCGCGGCGAAGACGACCGGGAGGACGGTGGCGGCAACGAGGACGAGGCGGAGGATTCTCTTCACGGCTCGGTCTTCCTTCCCCGGCCGGGGGCGGATCGCTTCCCGGCCGTTGACGCCGCCTGCGACGGTGGCGGGCGAATGCGACACGGGGCGAGGGCCGCGCCGCGTCGGACCACCCTCGGACCGCGGCCGCGCTCGCACAAGGGTCCGGGAAGCCTCCGGGCCGAAGAAGACGGGACGCGGAGCGGGCTTTCGCGGGAGGTGGCATCGGTGCATCATCCGGCGGTCGAAGCCCGCCCCTACGGGCCTCGCCCGACGGAGAGACGACGATGCGATCACGCGACGACATTCACGCACGAGCCCCTCTCGCGATCGCCGGAGCACTCCTGCTCGCGGCGACGTTCACGGCGAGCGACGCGCGGGCAGGTGCCGCCCCGGGCGGTACGCCGCGCATCGTGAACGGGCTCGAGACGCAGACCCATCCCACCGTGGGCGCCCTCCTCTGGAAGCCGGCGCCGGGCGTCTACTACGAGATCTGCAGCGGTACGCTGGTCGGCTGCAGCACCTTCCTCACCGCCGCTCACTGCGTGTGCGACGGCAGCACCTTCGGCCAGTGCGGCACGCCCGATCCGTCGGAGTTCGCCGTCTTCCTGCAGAACGTCGGGATCGTCGACGTGGCCTCGATCGCGCCGAACCCGGCCTTCGCCTTCTCCTCGCGCGGCGACGTGTCGGTCGTGCGGCTCGCGAGCCCGACGACCGGAGTGCGGCCGACCCGGGTGAACACGACGCGGCGCCCTCCCCACGGCACGCTCGCCGAGATCGTCGGCTTCGGCATCACCCGGGGAAACGGGGGCGACGCCGGCATCCTGCGGCGCGGGCAGGTCCTGACCGGTCCCTGCTCGGGAGTCGATCCCTCGCAGCACGTGTGCTGGGACTTCTTCTCGCCGCTCGCCGCACCGGGCTCCGACTCGAACACCTGCAACGGCGACTCGGGCGGACCGATGTTCGCGGACCTCGGCGACGGCGAAGTCGTGGTCGGCGTCACCTCGGGCGGCGAGGCCACTTCCTGCCTGCCGAACGACTCGTCCTTCGACGCGGACGTCTACGTGAACCACCCCTTCATCGAGTCGATCGCCGGCGCCGACCTGGCGGCCACGTCGTGCGGGGCGGTGCCCCAGGTGGGCGATGCCGGGACGACGGTCGAGACCTACAGCGTCCGCGACCTCGCGAAGGAGTCCCGCGACTGCCGCAAGGCCGCCACCTCCGCGTACTCGACCTGGGTGGTCGCGGCGACCGCGGCGATCCGCTCCTGCATCGACGGGGTGAGCACCGGGCGGCGCACCGGCCCCTGCCCCGACGCGACGGCGATCGCGGCGATCGCGGCGGCCCGGGCCAAGATCGACACCGGCAGCTTCACCTCGCGCTGCTCCGACGGCATCGTCCGGACCATCGACGCGGCGGGCGACTGCCACGGCATCACCGATCGCGCCGGGCTCGCGGCCTGCATCGCCGGCGCGGGTGGTGCCGCCGCGGCGAAGGTCGTCGACCTCCAGTACGCGGACGCCCTCGGCTCGGCCCCGATCGTCGACGCGCACGCCCTCGGCTGCCAGGCGGGCCTCGCGCGCGCGGGGACG
>JAGWVP010000652.1 GCA_018970825.1 bacterium
GGGCTTGAGCGTCCTGTAGTTGATCGTCTCGGGCTTGAGCACCTCGCCGTGGCTCCACGAGCGGATCTGCTTGGAGGATGCGAGGGCGATCTCGATGGCGTCGAAGTTGTTGATGTCAGTCATTTGGGTTCTCGGTTCCTTGGTCTCTGGTGGCTCGTTCGGTCGGTGGTCGGCGCGCTGCTACTCGCCGCCTCCTTCGTCACCCGAGCCGGCCGAGTCGGCGGCCTCGAGATCCTCGATGTCGACCTCCTCGGTCGGGACGGGGGTGACCCGCACTCCCGAGAGGTCGATCCCCAACTCCTCTGCGGCCTTGAGGAGGTCGTCGTCCTCCTCGCCCATCTCGGCACGCTCGCCTGCCTCGCTGACGACGTCGACGCTGAGTGCCAGCGACTGCATCTCCTTGAGCAGGACCTTGAACGACTCGGGGATGCTCGGCTCGGCGATGTTCTCGCCCTTGACGATCGCCTCGTACGCCTTGACGCGGCCGATGGTGTCGTCGGACTTGATCGTGAGCATCTCCTGCAGGGTGTACGCGGCGCCGTAGGCCTCGAGTCCCCAGACCTCCATCTCGCCGAAGCGCTGGCCGCCGAACTGCGCCTTGCCTCCCAGCGGCTGCTGGGTGACGAGCGAGTACGGGCCGGTCGACCGGGCGTGGATCTTGTCGTCCACGAGGTGGTGGAGCTTCATCATGTAGATGACGCCGACGGTGACGGGCTGGGTGAACGCCTCGCCGGTGCGGCCGTCGTAGAGAGTGGTCTGCCCGGTCTCGGGGAGGCCCGCCTGCGAGAGCAGGTCGAAGATCTCCTGCTCCGTCGCGCCGTCGAACACCGGCGAAGCGGTGTGGATGCCCCGGTGGGCCTTCCTCGCGACCTTGATCACGTCTTCGTCGGGCAGGGCGCGCAGCTTGTCCGCCCACTCGCTCCCGTAGAGTTCGACCAGGCGCTTCCGGATGCGGTCGGGCGCGTCGCCCGCCTCGAGGTCCTGGGCGAGACCGCGCCCCAGTTCGCGGGCGGCCCAGCCGAGGTGCGTCTCGAGGATCTGGCCGATGTTCATGCGCGACGGCACGCCGAGAGGGTTCAGCACGATGTCGACCGGAGTCCCGTCGGCGAGGTACGGCAGGTCCTCCTCGGGGAGGATCCGCGAGAGCACGCCCTTGTTGCCGTGACGTCCCGCCATCTTGTCGCCGACCTGCAGCTTGCGCTTGATGGCGACGAAGATCTTCACCATCTTGATCACGCCCGGGGGCAGTTCGTCGCCTCCCTGCAGTCGCGCGATCTTGTCCTGCGTGGTGCGCTTGAGCCCGTCGATCTGGTCGCGCATCGCGCGGCAGATCCGCTCGAGTTCGCCCTCGAGCTTCTCGTCGCCGACGCGGACGTCGGCCCAGTAGGTCCAGGGGATCTTCGAGAGCTCCTCGGCGGTGATCTCGACTCCCTTCCCGAGGAGCTGGCGGCGCTGGTCGTCGGTCACCTTCACGGTGGACGTCTTGCCGACCAGCATCGACTGGACCTTGCGCTCGGTCGTCTCGCGGACGATCCGGACCTGGTCCTCCTCGTTCTTCTGGAGCCGGACGACCTCGTCGGCCTCGATCTGCTGCGAGCGCTCGTCCTTCGTGACGCCCTTTCGCGCGAAGACGCGGGCCTCGATGATCGTGCCCTCGACGCCCGGCGGGACCTTGAGCGAGGTGTCGCGCACCTCTCCGGCCTTCTCGCCGAAGATCGCGCGCAGGAGCTTTTCCTCCGGGGAGAGCTGGGTCTCGCCCTTGGGCGTGACCTTGCCGACCAGGATGTCCCCGGGACGGACTTCCGCGCCGATGCGGATGATGCCCGACTCGTCGAGGTTGGCGAGCGCCTCCTCGCCCACGTTCGGGATGTCGCGGGTGATCTCCTCGCGCCCGAGCTTGGTGTCGCGCGCGATCCACTCGAACTCCTCGATGTGGATCGAGGTGAAGACGTCCTCCTTCACCACGCGCTCGGAGATCAGGATCGAGTCCTCGAAGTTGTAGCCGT
>JAGWVP010000653.1 GCA_018970825.1 bacterium
TCGCGGCCGGTGCTGCCTCCGCGATCTCGGTGAGCGACGGGGCCGGTGGCTTCGTCGCCTGGGCCCCGGACGTGCCGGGTGCGGAGGCCCTGCGGACGGCGCTCGTCGCCGCGGGTGCGCGCGCGGTTTCGCCTCTCGCGCTCGAGGCCGACCGGGTTGCCCGGGGGATTCCGCGCGAGGACGTCGACCTCGACGAACGGACGCTCGCCCCGGAGGTGCCGGCGTTCGCCGGGGCGATCTCCTACCGCAAGGGCTGCTACCTGGGGCAGGAGGTGGTCGAGAGGGTCGCGGCCCGCGGCAAGGTGAACTGGCTCGTGACCGGCCTGCGGGCGGGTCCCGGCGCGGATCTCCCGCCGGCGGGGGCGATCGTCCATCTCGAGGACCGCGACGTCGGTCGGGTGTCGAGTGCCGTCCGCTTGCCCGGGGACGAGGGGATCGCCATGCTCGCGCGCATCCGGCGCGAGGCGGTCGAGTCGGGCGCGACGCTCCGGGTCGAGGCCGGCCTCGGGGCGATCGATGCCGCGCCGTCCGGGCGCGGATGAAGGACGTCGCGGGCAGCCGCCCGCGGGAGCACGAGCGGAGGGACGATGAGCAACACCCTGGGCAAGCGTTACGTGTGCGAGGGCTGCGGCACCGAGGCGCTCTGCAACAAGGCCGGGGCGGGCAGCATCCAGTGCTGCGGCGCCGAGATGAAGCTGAAGGAAGCAAAGCCGCTCCCGTCGTCGGACTGACGAGGGCCGCGCGCGGTCGTCGCGATCCGCGAGCGTCGGCGGGGTCGTCGCTCGCGACGACTCGCTCGGCGCGCCCGGGAGAGGTCGGCACGCGCGGCGTTCGGCGCCGCGCGGGATCGCGATGACGCGGATCGGCCCCGCCGCCGTCGACCGCGACCTGGTCGGGCGGCCTCTCGAAACCGGGCCGGTCGGAATCCTCGCGTGGTCGGAGCCCGTCCGGGTGGCGATCCGGTCGGGGCGCGTCGTCTCGGTCCAGCGGCTCGGCGGCCCGGTCGACGAGCGACCGCGGGAGGTCCCGGTCCTGGGCGACGCCGACGCGCTCCTTCTCCCGGGGCTCGCCGACAGCCACCTCCACCTGGTCGCGACCGCGGCCGTGCTCTCCGGCCGAGATCTCGCCGCGGACCACCCGCGCACGATCGAGGAACTCGTCGCGCGGCTCGCCGCCCTCGCCGCGCGACTCCCGCCCGGCGCCTGGCTGCGTGTCTCGGGCTTCGAGGAGTCGCGCCTGCGCGAGGGGCGCTTTCCGACGGCCGCCGAACTCGACCGGGCCGTGGGCGACGTCCCGCTGCGGCTTCGCCATGCCACGCGGCACGCGTCGCTTCTCGGGTCGGCGGGCCGGCGGCGGCTCGCGGCGCTCCTCGGCGAGTCGCCCGCGCACGGAGATCGGGCGCGGGGAGCGGGGCCCGGGGAAGACGCCGTCGTCCTCGGGCGCGAGGCCGAGATCACGGTCGCGCTCGGCCCGCACGACGAATCGGCGCTGCGCGAGGGGATGCGCTCGGCGAGCGCGCTGCTCGCCTCGCGCGGCGTGACGACGATCGACGAGGTGACGGGAAGCAACGAGCCCGCGCGCGTCGCACTGCTCGCGTCGGCCGTCGCGCGCGGCGACGTCGGCCAGCGCGTTCGGGTGTTCGTGCCCGATGCCGACCTCGCGCCCGCGGCGGTCGACGCCGCCCGGGGGCAAGTCGAGATCGCGGGCGTGAAGCTCTTCGCGCACCACGAGGACGAGGCGGCCGCGCCCGGGTTCGCAGCGGCGGTCGTGCGTGCGAGGCACGCGGGCTGGCCGGTCGCGGTGCACGCGGTCGAGCCGGACGTGGTCGCGCGCGTGCTCGCGGTGCTTCGAGCGGCGCCGGTGCGCGCGGATGCGGGCGACCCGATGCGTCGGGCCGCTCCCGACCGGGTCGAGCACGCGTCCTTGTGCCCGCCCGAACTCGCGCGCGAGATTGCCGCGGCCGGGGTGGCGGTCGTCACCCAGCCCGGTTTCCTGCG
>JAGWVP010000654.1 GCA_018970825.1 bacterium
GCGGCCGCCGCTTCCGGGGTTCACGGGCGGCCCCGCGGGCGCCCCGGAACGACCTTGCCCGTCCCGGGCTCCGGAGGGGGCCCGGGCCCTGCCCCGGGCCGGGCGCCCGGGTCGTTGCCGCACCCGGTCGGCCCGGTCTAGGAAGGGCAGCCGCCCGGCCCCCGGCCGAGTCGAGGCGAGATCGAGGCCCACCGATGACCCAGTCGCGCAGCAGGCGCACGCTCTCCCCGGCTCCCCGCCCCTCCGGGCTCGGCGGCTACCGGGTCGGCATCGACGTCGGCGGTACCTTCACCGACCTGGTGCTGGTGCGGCCCGACCGCTCGATCCACCTCGACAAGGCTCCGACCACGCTCCACGACCAGAGCGAGGGCGTGATGAACGGACTCGCGCGGCTCGCCGCGAGCGAGGGGCTGCCGCTCGAGCGCCTGCTCGCGGCGACCGACCGCATCGTGCACGGCACGACCACCGCCGACAACACGATGATCCAGATGAACGGGGCCGTGACCGGCCTCGTCACGACGGCCGGCCATCGCGACGAGATCGAACTGCGGCGCGGCTTCAAGGAGGACATCTGGGACCCCTCCTTCCCGCCCCCGCCGCCGATCTGCCCGCGCCGTCGCCGCCTCGGCGTGCCCGAGCGCCTCGACTTCGAGGGCAACGTGGTCGAGCCGCTCGACGAAGCGGCACTCCGGCGTGCCCTGCGCCGGCTCTCGCTGCAGGGCGTCGAGTCGCTCGCGATCGTGTTCCTCTTCTCGTTCGTGAACCCGGCGCACGAACGACGCGCCGGCGAGATCGCCCGCGAGGAACTGCCCGGGATCGACCTCTCGCTCTCCTGCGAGGTGCTGCCGAAGGCTCCCGAGTTCGAGCGGACGTCGACGACGCTCGTGAACGCCTACGTCGCACCGAAGATCCGCCTCTACCTGGGCAACCTCGAGCGGCGGCTGCGCGATGCGGGCTTCGCGCACGACCTGCTGCTCATGCAGTCGAACGGCGGGCTCATGACCGCCCGGTGGGTCGCCGAGAAGCCCGTGACGGTGCTCGGATCGGGCCCGGCCGGCGGAGTCGTCGCGGCGTGCCGGGTCGCGCGCGCCGCGGGCGCGGACGACTTCATCTCGGTCGACATGGGCGGCACGAGCTACGACGTCTGTCTCGTGCGCGGCGGCAAGCCGGAGATCGCATCCTCCTGGAACTGGCACCATCGCTACCTGATCGGGCTGCCGATGGTCGACGTGCAGTCGGTCGGGGCCGGCGGCGGCTCGATCGCGCGCGTCGTGGAAGGTGCGCTGCGGGTGGGACCGCAGAGTGCGGGCGCCCAGCCGGGGCCGATCTGCTACCGGCGCGGCGGCAGGCTCGTCACGGTGACCGACGCGAACGCGGCGCTCGGTTACCTGAACCCGAAGTGGTTCTACGGGGGCGAGCTCGAGCTCGACGTCGACGCCGTGCGAGAGGCGATCGACGAGCAGATCCGCCGGCCGCTCGGCCTCGCCTCGGTCGAGGAAGCGGCCTGGGGCATCTTCCGGCTCGTGAACGCGAACATGGCGAACGCGATCCGGCGCGTGTCCGCGACCCGGGGCATCGATCCGCGCGAGTTGCCGCTGCTCGCCTTCGGCGGCAACGGCGCCGTCCACGCGGGCATGCAGGCGGCCGAGATCGGCTCGCCGAAGGTCATCGTTCCCAAGACCGCTCCGGCCTTCTCCGCGCTCGGGCTGCTGCTCACCGACCCGGTGGTGATCGAGATGAGGTCCGTCATCGCCCCGGCCGACCGGGTCGACCTCGCGCGGGCGACCGCGCTGTTCGAGGAGATGCGCCGCGCCGCGAACGAGGCGCTCGCGAAGGCCGGCTTTCCCGCCGCCGCCGTCCGCCACCACCGCTTCGCCCACCTCTGCTACCCGGGCCAGACCTTCGACATGGCGGTCGCGATCGACGGCGGGGACTCCCGCTTCGGTCGCCGCGACCTCGAGCGGACGATCGAGGCCTTCCATGCGCTCC
>JAGWVP010000655.1 GCA_018970825.1 bacterium
GCACTACCGAACCGCACGAATTTCAGGCACGTTCCGGACGTCGGAAAGCGAGCATGATCGAAGTCCACGATCTCACCAAGCGCTACGGCGAACGAGTCGCCGTTTCGGGCGTGTCCTTTTCGGTCGCGAAGGGCGAGGTCCTGGGCTTCCTCGGCCCCAACGGCGCGGGCAAGACCACGACCATGCGCATGCTGACGGGCTTCCTGCCGCCCAGCAGCGGCAGCGCCCGGATCGCCGGCTTCGACGTCTTCCACGAGTCCGACCACGTGCGCCGGCGGATCGGCTACCTGCCCGAGAACCCGCCGCTCTACACCGACATGACCGTGACCTCGTACCTCGACTTCGTGGCGCGCCTGAAGGGGGTCGCCCGAAGCCGGGTGCGCGAGGCCCGCGACCGGGCGATCGAGCGCACCGGGCTCCAGTCGGTCGCGGGGCGCCTGCTCGGCCACCTCTCCAAGGGCTACCGCCAGCGCGCCGGCCTCGCCCAGGCGATCATCAACGATCCGGAAGTGCTCGTGCTCGACGAGCCCACGATCGGTCTCGACCCGCGCCAGATCATCGAGATCCGCGGCCTGATCCGCGACCTCTCCGGCGAGCGCACGGTGATCCTCTCGACCCACATCCTGCCCGAGGTCTCGCAGGTCTGCGACAAGGTCGTCATCATCAACCACGGCCGGATCGCCTGCGAGGACACGCTCGCGAACCTGACCCGCGGCGGGAGCCTCGAAGAAGTCTTCCTCCGCTACATCACCGCCGACGCGGCCGCCCTGCCCGAGGACGGCGCGGGCGACGCCGCGGATCGGACCGTTTCCCGCGCGGCGACGGACGACCCGGGGATCTGACGGCCATGCGCAACGTGCTGACGATCGCCGGTCGCGAACTGCGCTCGATCTTCGCCTCGCCGATCGCCTACGTCGTCCTGACCGGCTTCCTGCTGCTCGGCGGCTGGTTCTTCTTCAACCTGCTCGCCCGCTTCAACCTTCTCGTCTCGATGTACTCGAACTTCCAGGGCAACGCCGAGGCCGCACAGCGCCTGAACGTGAACGAGTTCGTGCTGGGGCCGCTCCTGCACAACCTCTCGGTGGTGCTCATCATCCTGGTCCCGATGATCACGATGCGGAGCTTCGCCGAGGAGAAGCGCGCCGGCACCTACGAACTGCTGCTCACCTCGCCGGTCTCGATCTGGGAGATCGTGCTCGGCAAGTTCCTCGGCGCGGCCGGATTCGTCTCGGTGATGGTGGCGCTCACGCTCGTCTACGGCGCGATCCTCGCCGCCTACGGCAATCCCGAGGTCGGCATCATGGCGAGCGGTTACCTCGGGCTCTGGCTGCTCGCGCTCACGTTCGTCGCGATCGGGCTCTTCGCGTCGTCGCTCACCGAGAACCAGATCATCGCGGCGGTGACCGGGCTCGTGCTCATGATGCTGTTCTTCGTCGTCGGCTGGGCCGCCGACACGGCCGGCGAGCCGCTCGGGGCGATCCTCCGCTACCTGTCCATCACCGACCACTCCTCGGACCTGATCCGCGGCGTGGTCGACACGAAGACCCTCGTCTACTTCGCATCGATGATCGTCGGCTGGATGTTCCTCACCCAGCGCTCGGTCGAGTCGATCCGCTGGCGGTAGGATCCATGGGACGCACGACTTCCCTGCTCGGCTTCGTCGGGCTCGCCGCCCTCGTCTTCGGACTGGTCGCGCTGTGGCTCACCGGCGACCCGACCTCGCTCTACGTGCTCTTCCACCTCCTGCTCGGGACGGCCCTCCTGCTGTGGTTCCTCGCGACCCGCTTCCGGGACCTCGGCCGTCTCCTGTCGGCGCGATCGACCCGGCACGGCGCGAACATGATCGCGTCGTCGCTGCTGTTCACGGCGCTCCTCGCCGGGCTCAACTGGCTCGGCGTGCGCTACAACCAGCGGCTCGACGCGAGCGAGTCCGGGGCCTTCAGCCTCTCCCCGCAGGCCAGGAGCGTCCTCGACGGCATGGACGGCGA
>JAGWVP010000033.1 GCA_018970825.1 bacterium
TCCAGCCGCAGGCGATGCCTGGCACGAGCAGCAGCACCGTCGAGAGCGACGCCACCTCGAGGGTGAACGCGACGAGCCGCAGGTCGTCGACGGCCACGTCAGCGCCGCGGCAGCACGGCGAACCCGTGGCGTTCGTAGACGCGAAGCGCCGCGGGCGCGACGAGAAATTCGGCCAGTTCGCGGGCACGCGGATCCCGGGACCGGCGGAGGACGGCGAGCGGGTACGCGATCGGCGGGGTTGCCTCGCGGGGGACCTCGAGGGCGACCCGGGCGCGGTCGGTCGAGGATGCGTCGGTCGCGAACACGATGCCGACGGGTGCGTGCCCTTCGGCGACCGCCGCGAGCGTCGCGCGCGCATCGAGCAGCGGGATCACCTTCGCGCTCGCCTTCTCCCACGCTCCCGCCCGCCGGAGCCACTCGCGGGCGTAGATCCCTGCCGGCACGGATTCCGGGTTCGCGAGCGCCACGCGCTCGAACGAGGCGACCTCGGCAGCCGATGCGACGCGCGCCTTCGAGTCGGCCGGCACGATCACCACCAGTCGGTTCGAGAGCACGTCCCGGCGGGACGCCTCGTCGACGAGGCCGGCTCGCGCGACCCGGTCCATCGACTCCTCGTCGGCCGGAAAGAAGAGGTCGGCCGGGGCGCCGTGCTCGATCTGTCGCGCGAGGTCGCCCGAGGCGCCGAACGAGAGCGCGACCTCCCCGCCCCCGTCCGCGCGCCAGCTTTCGGCGACCTCCCGGAGCGCGTCGGTCAGGCTCGATCCGGCGAGGACGAGAAGGCCGTCCGCCCGGGCGACGGCGGCCGGGACGAGGGCGAGCAGAAGCGCTGCGATGGCTCGGCGAAGGGCCACGGACGGCCCGCCGTCAGCGGACGACCTGGACGCGGACGGTGTTGCCCGAGGGCAGCAGTCCGTTGCTCGACTTCTCGAGGTACGGAGTGGCGGCGCAGGTCCGAACGTCCACCTTCTCGACCTCCGTGTCGCGCGCTCCCGAGAAACGGAAGCACAGGGGGGCGTTCAGGATCGCTCCGTTCGTGACCACGTTGCCGTAGGGCGCTCGCGGGATGCCGCTCGCATCCTTGCGCACTTCGAAGCGGTAGCCGATGTCGGGGGCGGCGACGTCGTTGTCGACGAAGCGCAGTTCGGTCGAGTCTCCCGACACCTTGACCGAGGTCGTCTGCACGTCGTTGTCGCGGAACACGACGGTCCTGACGAAGCGGACGTCGAGGTCGGCCTTCGTCGGGCCGGCGAGCACGTTCGCGAGGAACTCGCCGCGCACGACCTGCTCGATCCGGGCGTTGATCTTCGCGTTGCCGGAGAAGACGTTCGAACTCACCACGGCATCGACCGCCCCCACCATCGCGAGCCCGGTGTCCTTCGAGGCCTCGATCACGTTGTCGTCGACCACCGGGGAATCGGCTCCGCCCTCGATGCGGATCGCCTTCACGTTGCCGCGGAACACGTTGGCCCCCACGAAGGCGTCGCGTCCGCCGACGATGCGGACGCCGCTGCGGAATCCCTCGATGGTGCAGTTGCGCACGCGGACGTCGACGACCGTCGTCGCGGTGATGCCGTCCCGGCTGGGCGTGCCGGAGATCCTGTGCCCCTGGCAGTCGAGCGTCACCCCGCTCATGAGCTTGAGCCCGCCGGCCGGACAGGGGCCGAGGTCGGCCGCGAGTTTCACGTTCTCGACGACGGTGGCCCCGCAGGAGCAGGTCTTCGTCCCGCCGCAGGTCTCGACGGCGAAAGCCGGGTGGACCCACGCGAGCGCGAGCAGCATGGCGGCGATGCGGAGGAAACGACCCACGAAACTTTCTCGTACCACCGCCGGTCGGGCCCGCTCAAGCCCGATTCGGGCCCGCCGCGGGTGGCGGCCCGGCAGGCTCCCGACGGAGCCTCGCCCGCAGGGCGATCCCGCAGGCCACGGCCGCCCAGGCGCAGAGGCCGTTGGCGAGAAAGACCCAGCGGTAGCTGCCGGTCCGGTCGTGGACCCAGGCGGCGGCGAGCGGTGCCGAGGCCGCGCCCAGGTCGTAGCCGGTCTTGACGACGCCGAGGACGGTTCCGAGCGCCGCGAGCCCGAAACCCTCGACGACCATGATCGGCATCATCGGCATGATGCCGCCGTAGGCGAGGCCGAAGAGCACGACGTAGGCCACCACCGCGGGCCACCACGGCATGAGGAACACGAGCGGGAAGCCGAGCGCCGCGAGCAACTGCACGCCGAGCAGGACGGAGGCGCGCGGAAGGCGGTCGGCGAGGACTCCCGCAGCGATCCGGCCGACGCCCGCGAAGAGGATGAACATGCTCTTCACCGAGGCGGCCCGCGTCGCGTCGAGACCGAGGTCGTGCAGGTAGAGGATCAGGTGCTTGTTGCTCGTGTAGCAGGGGACGGTCGCGAACAGGATGCCGCCCGCGAGCCACCAGAAGACCGGGTCGCGCATCGTCCGCCGGAGCGACGGCGGGTCCGATGCGCCCTGAGCGGCCGCGGCGCGCTCGTCGGCGACCCGCACGTCCCCCGCTTCCTCGTAGGGCTCGAGGCCCAGGTCCGAGGGGCGGTCGCGCACGAACAGGAGCGCGACCGTCGGCGGCACGAGGCCGACACATGCCGCGAGCAGGGAGAAGGCGGCCCGCCGTCCCCAGGCCTCCGTCGCCAGCGTCACGACCATCGTCGAGAGCGCTCCGCCCAGCACCGTGCCCGCGCTCACGATGCCGTTGGCGAGCCCGAGCCGGCTCGTGAACCAGCGCGAGATCAGCACCTGGTTCGGCAGGATCGTGACGCCCGACATGCCGAGGCCCAGCACCGCGGCCCCGAGAAAGAAGACGGCCGGGGTCCCGGCGACGCCGAGGATCGCGTGCCCGACCGCCATGACGAGACCTCCCGCGACGAAGAGCGAGCGGACCGAGTGGCGGTCCATCCACGCCCCGACGAACGGCGAGAGGAGCGCGATCACGAGGATCATGACCGAGCTCGAGGCGACGACGGTCGTCCTCGCCCAGCCGAGCGCCTCGAACGAAGGATACGAGGCGACGAGCGCGAAGAAGCCGAAACCGATGCCGAAGAACTCGACCAGCAGCGAGGCGGCGACGATGCCCCATGCCCGGTGCCGGTGGAGACCGGCCGGCGGCGCCTCAGTCATCGCCGGCCTCCGCCGGGTCGTCGTCGAGGGAGTGGTCGATCCCGAGCAGCCGGCGGGCGACCGAGGCGGGAAAGCCACGCGAGGCGAGCATGCGCAGCGCGCGCGCGCGCCCCTTCGGGTCGGACGGTGCACCGGCCGGGAAGCGGCGCTCGACCAGCGCGCGAGCGGCCTCGAAGTCGTGGGCGCCGGTCGCGTCCGCTCCCGGCACCGCCTCCGGGGCGACCCCGCGTCGTGCCAGCACCTGCCTCACGCGGCGGCTGCCGAGCCCGCGCCGGGCGGCATCGCGCAGGACGGCTCCCGCGACCGCGCCGTCGTCGAGCAGTCTCGCCTCGACGAGCCGCGCCATCGTCGCCTCGACCACCGCCTCGTCGTCGAACCTCTCCCGGAGGAGCGCCTCGATCTCGCGCGCGCTGCGCGGACGTCGGGCGAGCGCGCGCAGCGCCGCAGCCCACGCCTGCCGCGGGTTCGAGCCGGGTCGCCCGGACGACGCGCCGTCCCCGGGGTCGCCGGTCCGGACGGGGCGCCGCTCGGATCCCATCGGAAGACCGCGCCCGCCCGAGCGGCTCAGAAGCGGCGGACGTTGCCGGGGGGCGCGGGCGGGACGCGCGGCGCCGACGGCGCCGGGGGACGCAGGCCCGCGGGCGGCGCGGCCGGGGCGTCGTCCCCGCCGGATCCCTCGGCCGCAGCCTCGCCCGTCTGCGCGCGGTCGAACTCGTTCCAGCGTGCGTCCGACGTCGAGCTGATGCCGCGAACCATGAGCGCGAAGTCGTCCGGGTTGGTCGCCTGCCGCATCGCCTCGTCGTAGGTGATCAGCTCCGTCTTGAGCAGGTGCATGAGCGACTGGTCGAAGGTCTGCGTTCCGTAGGTGACGTGGCCCTTTGCGAGCGCGTCGGTGAGCTCCGAGGGGCTCCGCTTGGGGTCCTTGATGATCGAGCGCACGAGCGCGGTCGAAACCAGCACCTCGACCGCCGGCACCATGCCCTTGCCGTCGGCCTTCGGCACGAGCCGCTGCGAGACGATCCCCTTCAGCACCGACGAGAGCACGACGCGGATCTGGTCGCGCTGGTGGTCGGGGAACGCCTGGATGATGCGGGTCACGGTCTCGGGGGCATCGAGCGTGTGGAGCGTGCTCATGACGAGGTGTCCGGTCTCGGCGGAGAGGATCGCGGCCTCGATCGTCTCGAGGTCGCGCATCTCGCCGATCAGGATCGTGCCGGGATCCTGTCGGAGGGCACCGCGCAGCCCGTCGGCGAAGCTCGCGACGTCGACGCCGACCTCGCGCTGGCTCACCATCGACTTCTGGTCGACGTGCACGTACTCGATCGGATCCTCGATCGTGATGATGTGGTCGGCCTCGGTCTTGTTCAGCAGGTCGATCATCGCCGCGAGCGTGGTCGACTTGCCCGAGCCGGTCGTCCCGGTGACGAGGATCAGGCCGCGCGAGCCGGTCGCGATCTGCGCGACGCTGTCGGGCATGCCGAGTTCGGACAGCGAGCGGATCTTCGTCGGGATCCACCGGAACGCGATGCGGAGCTCTCCCCTCTGGTGGTACACGTTCACGCGGAAGCGGCCGAGGTCGGCCGTTCCGTAGCCCAGGTCGAGCTGCCGTTGGCGCTCGAGGCGCTCCATCTGTGGAGGGTCCGCCATCTGCGCGACGATCGAGTGCAGGTCCTCCGCCCTGAGCACCGGGAGCGAGGGCTCCACCGCGAGCGTGCCGTAACGGCGCAGCATCGGCGACGAGTCCACCTTCAGGTGGATGTCCGACGCGTTCTCGCCGACGGCGAAACGCAGGATCCGGTCGAGGTCGGCCATCGCGTTGTCCCTCCGGCCGGCCGGGGAAGCCGGCCGACCGCCCCTCCCTTATCGCCCCGGGCGAGGCGCGGCCAGACGGGGAAGGCCCGCGCGGCGGGAGCCGCCGCGGCCCCGGTCTCGAGGTCCCCTCAACCGGACGGGGGCCGCCGCGGCGTCGCGAGGTGGAGCGCCGCCTCGAGCAGCCGGCGCGTGTAGTCCTCGCGCGGGGCCCCGAAGACTTCCGCGGCCGGCCCCTGCTCGACGACCTTCCCGTCCGCCAGCACGACGATCCGGTGGCTCATCGCGCGGACCACGCGCAGGTCGTGGCTGATGAAGAGGTAGGCGAGCCGGCGCTCCTCCTGCAGCCGGCGCAGCAGGCCGACGATCTGCGCCTGCACCGAGACGTCGAGGGCCGAGGTGGGCTCGTCGAGCACGACGAGCCGGGGCTCGAGCACGATCGCGCGGGCGATCGCCACGCGCTGGCGCTGGCCCCCGGAAAGCTCGTGCGGATGGCGGTGGCGGGCCGCCGGGTCGATCTCCACGGCCTCGAGCGCCCGCACGACCCGCTCCTCGCGTTCGCCCTCGTCGCGGCCGAGCCCGTGCACCCGGAGCCCTTCGGCGACGATCTGCCCGACCGAGAGTCGCGGGCTGAGCGATCCGTAGGGATCCTGGAACACGATCTGCATCTCGCGACGCAGCGGCCGCAGCCCGGCCCCGCCGAGCGAGGAGATGGTCTCGCCCCGGAAGCGGATCTCGCCGCGGCTCGCGGCGAGCCGCAGCATCGCGAGCGCGATCGTCGTCTTGCCCGAGCCGCTCTCGCCGACGAGCCCGACCGTCTCGCCTTCCCGCACCTCGATCGAGACGCCGTCGACCGCCCGGACGTGGTCGACCGTGCGCCGCAGGAGCCCCTTGCGGATCGGGTACCAGACCTTCAGGTCGCGGCAGGACGCGACGACCGGCGCGTCGGGGGCGACCGGGGTCGGAACGCCGCGAGGCTCGGCCGCGAGCAGGGCGCGGGTATACGGATGCCGCGGCGAGCCGAAAACCCGCTCGACCGGCCCCGCTTCGACGATGCGCCCGTGCCGCATCACGCACACGCGGTCCGCGACCCGCCGCACGATCCCGAGGTCGTGGGTGATGAAGAGCATCGCCATGCCGAGCCGACGGCGCAGTTCGGCGAGGAGTTCGAGCAGCTGCGCCTGGATCGTGACGTCGACGGCCGTGGTGGGCTCGTCGGCGATCAGCAGGTCGGGCTCGTTCGCGAGCGCCATCGCGATCATGACGCGCTGGCGC
This sequence comes from bacterium, assembly GCA_018970825.1. Taxonomy (GTDB): domain Bacteria; phylum Desulfobacterota; class Binatia; order UBA12015; family UBA12015; genus REEB422. The sequence goes on from JAGWVP010000033.1 coordinate 6,221, forward strand.
TGGCCGCCGGACATCTCGTGCGGGTAGGACGCGAGGCGCCGCTCGGCGTCGTTCAGGCCCACGAGTTCCAGCAGCTCGAGCGATCGGGCGCGGGCCGCGGCCGCGTCGGCCCCGCGGTGCACGACCAGCGTCTCGCCGACCTGCCGCTCGACCGTGTGCAGCGGGTTGAGCGAGGTCATCGGCTCCTGGAAGACCATGCCGACGCGCCCGCCGCGCACCCGCCGGAGCGTCTCGCCGGGCGCGCGCAGCAGGTCCTCGCCGTCGAGCAGGATGCGGCCCGAGGGGTGGCTCGCGTTCGGAGAGGGGAGCAGGCGCAGGATCGAGAGCGCCGTCACCGACTTGCCCGACCCGCTCTCGCCGACGAGCGCCACCGTCTCGCCGCGCCCGACGTCGAAGCTCACCCCGCGGACCGCGTCGACGGCCGCCGGGCCGTGCCCGAAGCGCACGCCGAGATCCTCCACCCGAAGCAGCGGCTGGCCGGGCAGCGTCGAGTCGACGAGCGGCTCGCTCCCCGCGCTCGCCCGTCCTTCCGGCCCGTCCTGACGAGGCGCGTCGCCGGTGCGGGCCGATGCCCCGTCGGACTCTCCGCGTCCCTCGGCGCCGCGTCCGACGGGCCGCGGCAGCGCCTCGGACACCGCCCCGCCCGGCAACCCGGGCGGCACGAGCGCCTCCTCGGGATCCTCGAGCGGGCCGAGCGTCATCGCCGCGTCCTCGCCCGCCCCCGGGGCGACGAGACCCCGGCGCGGGTCGAAGGCGTCGCGCACCGCCTCGCCGATGAAGACGAGCAGCGAGAGCATGCCCGCGATCACGAAGAAGCTCGTGAAGCCGAGCCACGGCGCCTGCGGATTGTCCTTGCCCTGCTTCAGAAGCTCGCCCAGCGAGGGGGCCCCCGGCGGCATGCCGAAGCCGAGGAAGTCGAGCGAGGTGAGCGTCACGACCGCACCGCTCGTGACGAACGGAAGGAAGGTGAGCGCCGCCGTCATCGCGTTCGGCAGGACGTGCCGCACCATGATCGACGCGTCGCCGACGCCGAGTGCGCGGGCGGCCCGGACGTAGTCGAAGTTGCGTGCGCGCAGGAACTCGGCCCGCACCACGCCGACGAGCGTCATCCAGCTGAACAGCAGCATGAGGAGCAGGAGCCAGCCGAAGCCCGGCGTGACGACGCTCGCGAGGATGATGAGCAGGTAGAGGGTCGGCATCCCCGACCAGACCTCGATGAAGCGCTGCAGCGCGAGGTCGACCCAGCCGCCGAAGTAGCCCTGCACCGCGCCGGCCGCGATGCCGACGATCGAGCTCAGCAGCGTGAGCACGAGCCCGAAGACGACCGAGAGCCGGTAGCCGTAGACGAGCCGCGCGGCGACGTCGCGCGCCTGGTCGTCGGTGCCGAGCCAGTTGCGCGCGCTCGGCGCGGACGGCGCCGGTCCCGGCAGGTCGCGGACCACGGTGTCCCAGCGGAACGGAATCGGTGGATCGAGGATCCAGCCCTTCTCCCCGATCATCCGGCGGACCTCGGGATCGGAGTAGTCGGCCTCGGTCTCGAGGAAGCCGCCGAAGTCGGTCTCCGGGTAGGCCTTCGCGAACGGGAAGAAGATCTCGCCGTCGTACGAGACGACGAGCGGGCGGTCGTTCGCGACCAGCTCCGCGCCGAGGCTCGCGACGAGCAGCCCCGCGAAGATCCAGGCCGACCAGCGCCCGCGGCGGTTCGCGCGGAACAGGGCGAGCCGCCGCGCGCCGAGCGGCCCGAGCGGCCGGCCGAAGAGGCGGGCGGCCGGCGGCGGCCGGCGCGGAACCTCAGACGTCACGGCTCTCGAAGTCGATCCGGGGATCGACGGCGACGTAGGTCAGGTCCTCGACCAGCTTCACGACGAGGCCGAGCAGCGTGAAGAACCAGAGCGTGCCGAACATGACCGGGTAGTCGCGGTTGATCGCGGCCTCGAAGCCGAGCAGCCCGAGCCCGTCGAGCGAGAAGATGACCTCGGTGAGGAGTGCACCCGTGAAGAGGATCCCGAGCAGCGCCCCGGGGAAGCCCGAGATCACGATCAGCATGGCGTTGCGGAACACGTGGCCGTAGAGGATGCGACGCTCGGAGAGCCCCTTCGATCGTGCCGTGGTCACGTACTGCTGGTGGATCTGCTCGAGGAAGGAGTTCTTCGTCAGCAGCGTGAGGCCGGCGAAGCCGCCGATCACCATCGAGAGCACCGGCAGCGCCATGTGCCAGAGGTAGTCGGCCACCTTGCCGAGCGGCGAGAGCGCGTCGAAGTCGTCCGAAACGAGTCCGCGCAGCGGGAACCACGAGAGATAGCGTCCGCCGGCGAACAGGATCACGAGCAGGATCGCGAAGAGGAACCCGGGGATGGCGTTGCCGACGACCACGAGCGCCGAGGTCCAGAGGTCGAAGCGCGAACCGTCGCGCACCGCCTTCGCGATGCCGAGCGGAATCGAGACCAGGTGGACGAGCAGCGTCGTCCAGAGCCCGAGCGAGATCGAGACGGCCATGCGCTCGCGGACGAGGCTCGCGACCGACTTGTCGCGGAAGAAGCTCCGGCCGAAGTCGAAGCGCAGGAACTTCCCCATCATGTGCAGGAAGCGCAGGTGGGCGGGCTTGTCGAAGCCGAACTCGCGCTCGAGCCGGCGGATGAACTCCGGGTCGATTCCCTGCGCGCCGTGGTACTTGCCTGCCGTGGCCGAGGAGGTGCCCGGCGCAAGCGGCTTGCCCCCTCCCGCTTCCCCGCCGGCGCCCCCGCCGAACCTCGCCGTCGCCTGGACGTCGGTTCCCTTGACCTTCGCGAGCACCTGCTCGACCGGGCCCCCCGGCGCCGCGTTGATGACGACGAAGTTCAGGACCATGATCCCGAACAGGGTCGGGATCATGAGCAGGAGTCGTCGCAGGACGTAGGCGGCCATCGCGCGGGGACCTCCTCCTCAGGGCGTCGCGGACTTGCCTCGACGCTTCGCGAGCGCTTCGGCCTTCGACGGATCGACCCACCAGGCATCGAGCTGGTATCCCTGCGTCGGCACCTTCGACGGCTGCCCCAGCAGGTCCCACCAGGCGACCCGGTCGACGGGCGAGTGCCACTGGGGCACGACCCAGTGCCCCCACTGCAGCACCCGGTCGAGGGCGCGGGTCCGGTCGACGAGGCTCTTCCGGTCCGGCGCGGAGACGACCTGCTCGACCAGTGCGTCGACCGCCGGATCGCGGAGACCGATCAGGTTGTCGCTTCCGGCCTTGTCGGCGAAGGCCGAGCCCCAGAAGGAGCGCTGCTCGTTCCCGGGCGAGGAGGACTGCGGGAAGTTTCCGACCACGACGTCGAAGTCGAAGTCGTCGAGTCGACGGCGGTACTGTGCGCTGTCGACCGTGCGCACCGTCGCGGCGATGCCGAGCCGCTCGAGGTTCTTCGCCCAGGGGAGCGCGACCCGCTCGAAGAGCGGGCTCACGAGGAGGATCTCGAAGCGCATCGGCTCGCCGTTGCCGTCGACGAGCTTCTTGGTCGCCGGGTCGACCTTCCAGCCGGCCTCGCGGAGCAGCTCGACCGCGCGCTTCAGTTGCTCGCGGTTGTTGCCGCTTCCGTCGGTCGCGGGCGGGCGGAACTCGGTCGTGAAGACCTCGTCGGGCACCTTGCCGCGCAGCGGCTCGAGGACGGCGACCTCGCCCGGCCCCGGGAGGCCCGTCGCCGCGAGCTCGGAGTTGTCGAAGAAGCTCCGGCTGCGGCGGTACTGGCCGAAGAAGAGCGTGCGGTTCGACCACTCGAAGTCGAAGGCGAGGCCGAGCGCCTCGCGCACCCGGCGGTCGCGGAAGAGCGGCCTGCGGGCGTTGAAGACGAACGCCTGCATCCCGGCAGGGCGGTCGTGCGGGATCTCCTCCTTCTTCACGAGCCCTTCGCGCACGGCGGGAAAGTCGTAGGCGGTCGCCCAGGCCTTCGAGGAGTTCTCGGGTCGCACGTCGTACTCGCCGGCCTTGAAGGCCTCGAGCTCGACGGTGTCGTCCCGGTAGTAGTCGACGACGATCTCGTCGAAGTTGTCGCGGCCGACGTTCACCGGGAGCTCCCGGCCCCAGTAGTCGGGCACGCGGCGGAACACGACCCGCCGCCCCGCGTCGAAACTCTCGATCCGGTAGGGGCCGCTGCCGAGCGGCGGCTCGAGCGTCGTCTTGTCGAACTCGCGCGTCGCCCACCAGTGCTTCGGCAGCACGACCAGCTGCCCCAGGATGAGCGGCAGCTCGCGGTTCTGGCCCGGCTTGAAGGTGAAGCGGACGACGCGGTCGGAGAGCTTCTCCGCCTTCGCCACACCCTCCCAGTAGGCGCGGTAGAAGGGCTGCCCCTTCGCGCGGAGCGTCTCGAAGGACCACAGCACGTCGTCGGCGGTGACCGGCCTGCCGTCGTGCCAGCGCGCCTGCGGGCGCAGCGTGAAGGTGACCGACGAGCGGTCGGGCGGCGTCTCGACCTTCTCGGCGAGGAGCCCGTACTCGCTGAAGGGCTCGTCGGCCGACGACACGAGGAGCGTGTCCCACGTCCGGGAGAGTCCTGCAGCCGGGTTTCCGCGGACGAGGAAGGGGTTGAAACTGTCGAAGGTCCCGACCGCGGCCTGGCGGACGCGTCCACCCTTGGGCGCCTTCGGGTTCACGTAGTCGAAGTGGGCGAACCCGGGCGGGTACTTGAGGTCGCCGTGCATCGCGATGCCGTGCGTCGCCGAAGCGACGGGGGCCACGGGTGCGCCCGGCGCGGCCGCGGGCGCGGCCGGTCCCGGGCGCTCGTCGGCGCGCGCCGGTGTTGCGGCGAGAACCGCGGCGAGCAGGCGCGTCGTTGCAGCGAGGAGGATCGTCGTGCGTCTCGGTCCCATGGCGCCGAGACTATCCGGATCGCGCCGGTGCACGCCAAGCGGCGGGCGACCGCCCGGCAACCGGGTCAGCGGGTGACGACGACCGTGGCCTGCCGTCCTTCGGCCACCGACACCTGCCCGAGCGCCATGCCCTTGGCAGGCCTCCCGGCGGCGTCGAACCACGCGACCGGGCACACGACGAAGTAGGTTCCCGCGGGCAGGCCGTCGAAGCGGAAGCGACCTTGCGTGTCCGACGTGGTCGCCCACCGGACCTGGTTCATGTGCGGGTCCGGGAGCGACAACTTGCCGGGCAGGACGACGTCGTTCACGTAACGCTCGGTCTCGGTCACCCGCGGCAGCAGGAGAACCTCGCCGTCGGCGCCGTAGAAGGTGCCGCCGCCCGGCACGCGCACGACGACCTGGCCCTCGACCACGGCGGAGCCCGGCAGCTGGTATGGCGCGTATTCCTGCCGGTTCAGGATCCCGTGGCGCGTGATGGCCTTGTTCTCGTTGCACCCGCCGAGGGCGGACGCGACGACGAGGGCCGACGCGACGGCGTGAATGCGTGCCCACGGGGCGAGGCCCCGGATCCGGGCGGAGAAACCCGTCACGTGCAGTTCGGCTCGAACTGCGTGACCTGCGTGCGCGTCACGCGCACGTTTCGTCCGGGGCCCGAGACCGAGTAGGCCGGGCCGGTGGACGGGTCGATCACGATCGTCCCGTTTCCGTTCGTGCCCCAGCCGGACTTGTACGTCGTTCGGTTGATCACGCAGGGCGGAATGGGTCCGGTCTGGATCTTCTGGTGGTCGCGGTAGTTGACCTTGCCCTCGGTCTCGTAGCTGTACTGGTAGGTGCCGTACTTGCCGACGAGCGGCTTCGTCGTGAATCGACGCGTGTTGTTCGCCCGCAGCGTGTGACGGGGAGCGATCCCGCGATCGGCGAGCACGAGCGTGCTGCAGATCCCGTCCACGCAGAGGTACTGCTGGATCGACCACCGGAGCTTCACGCCCCGGCGAGCCGGGTTCGTCCCCTGCCGGAGCAGTTCGGTCGCACGGAAGCGGGTGCGCAACTCGCAGGTCGAAGTCGCAGGCACCGTCGGGGGACAGGTGGTCGGAGTGAGCGCGGTCGTCTGCGTCCGCTGGACGCGGCGGTGAAAGCGCTCGGTCTCCGCACCGGCGAGTGCGGGCAGCAGGAGAGCTGCGAGAGTCGCCGTGGCGGCGAGATGCGTTCGGGTCATGTCGTGTTCGTCTCCACTTGTCCGGAGCGCCTCGACGGACGGCCGGACTCCGGCTGCTCGTGTTCCCGAGCCGCCACCGCCCGGAGCAGCGGAGGCCTCGTGGTCAGACCGCACGGGCGCGCGGATGTCAACCGAAATCTGGCGCGGGCGCGAGGCCCTGACCGGTCGTCGAGCCGGTTCCCCGAGGTTCTCCTCGGGGCCGTCGCGCTCGCCCCGACGTCTGCTCGAAACGAAGTCGGCCCGCCCCG
>JAGWVP010000656.1 GCA_018970825.1 bacterium
ATCGACTGGACGGGTTCGCCGTAGCCGGTCGTCGCGGGAATCTCGGCGACCGGGACGACGTAGACGACGCCGCGGCTCGAGAAGAGGGCGACCCGGTCGCGGGTCGACCCGGGGAGCACCGCGGCGAGCGCGTCGCCCTCGCGAAGCCGCGCGGTCGAGGGGTCCTTCAGTTCGCGCACGCGCCGAATCCAGCCGTCGCGCGAGAGCAGCACCGTCGCCTCCTCGTGCACGACGTAGGCGTCGGGGTCGTAGGCGAGTTCCTCGACGCCCCCGGCGTGGACCTTCGTCCGTCGCTTGTCGTCGTAGGACTTCCGGATCTCGAGCAACTCCGTCCGGATCAGCTTCCAGCGCTCGGACTCCTTGCGCAGCAGCTTCTCGACCTCGGCGAGGCGCTTCTTCTTCTCGTCGCGCTCGGCGCGGATCCGGCCGATCTCGAGGCGGGCGAGGTGGTAGAGCCGGAGCTCCAGGATCGCGTCGACCTGGATCTCGTCGAGCCCGAAGGCCGCGACGAGCTTCGCCGCCGCGTCGGCCTTGTTCTCGGACCGCCGGATGATGCGGATCGCCTGGTCGAGGTCGTCGTAGATCAGGACGAACCCGTCGAGGACGTGGAGACGCTCCTCGAGCTTGCGCTTCTCGTACTCGAGCCGCCGCGTGACGACCGTCATGCGGAAGTCGAGGAAGTGGCGGCAGAGTTCCCGCAGCGAGACCCGCGCCGGCTGTCCGAGCGGGCTCGTCTCGGAGGGCACGAGGCAGGTGAGGTTCACGTTGAACGCGACCTGGAGGTCCGTGTGCTTGAACAGGTAGGCCATCGCGACCTCGGGCTCGGCGTCGGCCTTGAGCTCGAGGACGATCCGGACGTCGGTCGTCGACTCGTCGCGCACGTCGACCACCTGCGGCAGCTTGCGCTCGATGATCTGCTGCGCGACCTGCTCGACGATCGTCGCCTTGTTCGCCGTGTAGGGAATGGAGGTCACGACGACCTGGCGACGCCCGCGGGGCAGGTCCTCCACCCGGAACGTCCCCCGGACCTTCAGCGGGCCCTGGCCCGTCTCGTAGACGGTGCGCACCTCGGCCTTCGTCGACAGGAGTTCGCCGCCGGTCGGGAAGTCGGGCCCCTTCACGTGCCTGAGCAGGCCCTTCACGTCGATCCCGGGGTCGTCGATCATCGCGACCAGTGCGTCGACGACCTCGCCCAGGTCGTGCGGAGGGATGTTCGTCGCCATGCCGACCGCGATGCCGGTCGAGCCGTTCATGAGGAGCTGCGGCAGCCGGCTCGGGAGGACCACCGGCTCCTCGAGCGTCGCGTCGTAGTTCGGACGCCAGTCGACCGTGTCCGCACCGAGGTCGGAGAGCATCTCCTCGGCGATCGCGGTGAGCTTGGCCTCGGTGTACCGGTAGGCGGCCGCCTCGTCGCCGTCGAGCGAGCCGAAGTTCCCCTCGCCGTGGACCAGCGGGTAGCGCAGCGAGAAGTCCTGGGCCATCCGCACCATCGCGTCGTAGGCCGCCGTGTCGCCGTGCGGATGGTACTTGCCGATCACCTCGCCGACGATCTGCGCGCTCTTGCGGGGCTTCGCCGCGGCCGCGAGCCGCAGGTTCTGGAACATCGCGTAGAGGATGCGCCGCTGGACCGGCTTGAGCCCGTCCCGGACGTCGGGCAGCGCGCGCGAGGTGATGACCGAGAGCGCGTAGGAGAGGTAGCGGTGCTCCGCCTCCGTCCTGAGATCCGCCTTGCCTGGCTCGCCGCTCATCGCCCGCCCCTCCCCGGGAAGAAAGACCGCTCCCTCCTAGGACGCGGCGCGCGACTTCGCCAGACCCCGCCCCTCGTCCCGCGGCCTTCGCCCCGGCGGGCATGGCAGGCCACGGGGACCTCTGTTAGCCCGTGCGGGTGCAGGCAGAAGCAACCGGTACCGAGTCGAACGCCGCCCGCCGGGCGGACGTCCGCAACATCGCCATCATCGCCCACGTCGACCACGGCAAGAC
>JAGWVP010000034.1 GCA_018970825.1 bacterium
CCGCGTCAGCGTGCGACAGCGGTGCGCAGCGACCGCTCCACGGCGCTCTGGCGTCGGAGCGTGACCCGGCCGCCGTCGATCTCGAACTGGACCACGTCCCCCAGTTTCAGGCGCAATGCACGCCGCACGTCGGCCGGAATCGTGGCCTGGTCCTTGCTCGTGAGGCGGGATGCCGCGATCGTCGCCACGCGACAGCGCGTATTACCTGCGCATGACATGGGCAAGGGGCGCGCGGCCGCTCGGGCTCTCCGTCTGCCGAGCGACCGGGCGACCTTCGCGACCGGCCTTCCGGAGGATCGCCATCGCCCGCGGGAAGTCGCGGGCAGAGGGCCTGCGGCCCGGACGGGGAATCCTTGATCGGCGGCTGCGAAACTGACAACCAGAGGTTTGGGCAAGGAGCTGCCAACCAGAGGTTTCGGCAACGGAGGTCGACGATGCCCGGAAGAATGATGGCCGCAACGTTCCTCGTCGCGCTCGGACTGGCTTTCCCTGGTCCGAGTGAAGCTCGTACCCCCTGCACGGACTACGAGTCCGGCATGTGCCTGCAGGTCCACGCGCCTGCCCGGTGCGTCGCCCTGAGCGTGGGCGGAAGGCCCACGAGGAAGCCGCTTCTCGCGAAGGGCTCCAACGCATGCATCGCGGTGGACCGGATCCGCAAGAAGGCCTGTGACCGCGGCCTTCCGTGGCGCGACCTGGCCGAGGACGAGGTGTACTGCATCCAGCTCCCGAAGTGAGGGCCGCGCAAGGCCAGGTCGGGCCGACGGACGAAGAGCGGCCCTTGCGGTAGCCTCACGAACCGCCGCGGACCGCACGGACGTGAGACGTCCACGCCTTGTCGTTGCCGTCGAAGCCGCCGTCGTAGAACGCGACGCCCCAGGCGTACCACGTCCGATCCGGCATCGTCGTCGACGTCCAGTACGAACCGTTGCGCGTGCAGCTGCAGGTCGTCACCGTGCACCCGGGCGTGCATGCGGCGTCGAACGCGGGAACGTGGCCGGACCGTAGGATCCCAGGTCCACGAGGGACACCAGTTCGTTGCGGTTCGGGATCCGCCAATCGCAGGGCCCGGCGGAAAGCCTGATTCCGGTTGGTGGTCTTCATCGCCGGTCTCCGTTCGCCCCCGCGGTCGAACGCTTTCCGGAAGATGTCGATGGTTCGGGCGGAGGAATCGATCACGCGTTCCTTCGTATCACGCCGGCGGTTGGCTGTCGTCGACAAAGTCCGCAGCCGACCGGAACGCCCCGGGGGAACCTCGGAGGGAGACACGCGCCCCGTGGCTCGCCTTCCCCCGGCACCGGTGGTACGAGCGCACCTGCCGCGGCGGGCCTTCTCGCGCCGCCTCGAACACCTTCATCCGGAAGCGGGAGAACGATGGTCGGAATCAGCTCGATCGGCGTCCATGTGCCGCGCTCGCGCCTCGACCGGGCGCTGGTCGGCAAGGCGTGGGGCAGGAAGCAGCCGCCCGGGGAGAAGGCGGTCGCGCACTTCGACGAGGACGCGCTCACGATGGCGGTCTCGGCCGTCCTGCGCTGCGTCGACGACGCGCAGGCGCCGACGATCGACGGGCTCTTCTTCGCCTCGACCTCGTCGCCCTACCGCGAGAAGCAGGTCGCGAGCTTCGTCGCGACCGCCTGCGACCTGCCGCGCGAGATCCTGACCGCCGACTTCTGCGGCTCGGTGCGCGCCGGCGTCTCCGCGCTGTCGGCCGCGATCCGCGCGGTGCAGAGCGGGGCGGCGAAGCGCGTGGTCGTCGCGGTCGCGGACTGCCGCCCGGCCGAGCCCGACGGCGACCTCGAAGGCGTCCTCGGCGACGCCGCGATCGCGGTCCTGGTCGACGCGCAGGGGCGGCTGGCGGCCTTCGACGGCGGCGCCGCGGTGGCCGAGGAGTTCACCTTCCAGTGGCGCACCGACCAGGGCGGACCGGTGCAGTCGCAGGACGCGCGCTTCTCGGCGACGCACGCCTACCTGCGCGACCTGCCCGAGGTGATCGGCCGCGTGCTGAACGAGCGCGGGCTCGGGACCGAGCAGGTCGCGGCGCTCGCGGTCGGCCATCCCGACGCGCGCACCGCGCAGGACCTCGCGAAGGCGGTCGGCGTCGATCCCAAGACCGGGCTCGTGCCGTCGCTCTCGGGCGCGATCGGCGTGACCGGCTCGCCCGACCCGCTGCTGCTGCTCGCCTCGGCGCTCGAGCGTGCGAAGCCCGGCGACGCGATCGTCGTCGGCGCGTTCGGCGAGGGCGCGGAAGCGCTGCTGTTCGCGGCCGGCGAGGCGGCGGGACCGGGCGCCTGCCGCCCCGCGCTGCAGGCGGCGATCGACGACAAGCTGCCGCTTCCGACCTACGAGAAGTACCTCAAGTACCGCCGCATCCTCGGCCAGGACGACACGCCGGTCGAGTTCGTCTCGAACGTCGCCGAGCACCGCGAGATGCAGCAGGACACGCGCCTCTACGGTACGCGCTGCTCGGCCTGCGGCCTCGTGCAGTACCCGCAGGCGCGCGTCTGCCTCGGCTGCCACGCGCGCGCCGGGCTCGAGCCGGCGAAGCTGCGCAAGCGCGGGACGATCTTCACCTACACGATGGACCACCTGGCGGCGAACCTCGACCACCCGATGGGCATGGCCGTGGTCGACCTCGACGGCGGCGGGCGCGTCTACGTGCAGACGACCGACGCCTCGCCCGAGTCGATCCGGATCGGTGCGCCGGTCGAGCTCACCTTCCGCCGGCTGCACGCGGGCGGCGAGAACTACAACTACTACTGGAAGGCGCGTCCCGCCTGAGCGGGGCGAGAGGTCCGCGATGAGCGAATCGATCCGCGACAAGGTCGCCGTGGTCGGCGTCGGCTGCACGAAGTTCGGCGACCTCTACGACTCGACCTACGAGGACCAGGTCTGCGACGCCGCGTTCGCGGCCTTCGACGACGCCGGGCTCGGCCCCGACGACGTCGACGCGGCCTACGTCGGCACCTACCTGCCGCACTCGCAGGGCGGGAAGGCGGGCATCTCGCTCGCCGACCCGCTGCGCCTCTACGGCAAGCCGATCACCCGGGTCGAGAACTTCTGCGCGACCGGCACCGACGCCTTCCGCAACGCCTGCCTCTCGATCGTCTCGGGGCAGCACGACGTCGTGCTCGTGGTCGGCTCGGAGAAGCTGAAGGACCGCCCCGGACGCGGCATCCCACGCATCGGCCACCAGCTGCTCGGCAAGGGCAACACCGCACCCGGGCTCTTCGCGCTCGCCGCGAACCGCTACATGCACGAGTTCGGCGTGACCCGCTCGACGCTCGCCAAGGTCGCCGTGAAGAACCACTGGAACGGCAAGCGCAACGCGCTCTCGCACCTTCGCATGGAGGTGACCGAGGAGCAGGTGCTGAACGCGCCGATGATCGCCTGGCCGTTCGGGCTCTTCGACTGCTGCCCGACGACCGACGGCGCCGCCGCGGCGATCGTCTGCCGCCCCGAGATCGCGCGGAAGCTCGGCAAGGACTACGCGCTCGTGAAGGGGGCTGCGCTCGCGGTCGCGACCGGGCGTCCCTACTACGACCCGACCTTCGACTACCTGGGCTTCCGCTCGACGCAGGCCGCCGCGAAGGCCGCCTACGAGCAGGCCGGCATCGCGCCCTCGGACGTCGACCTGGCGGAGGTCCACGACTGCTTCACCTGGACCGAGATCACCAACGTCGAGGACCTGGGCTTCTTCCCGAAGGGCGAGGGCTGGAAGGCGGTCGAGGAGGGCAAGACCCGCGTCGACGGCTCGATCCCGATCAATCCGAGCGGCGGGCTCAAGTCCTTCGGACACCCGATCGGCGCGTCGGGCGTGCGCATGATCTACGAGTGCGTGAAGCAGCTGCGCGGGCAGTGCGGCGAGCGGCAGGTGAAGGACCCGGAGATCGCGCTCGCGCACAACGTCGGCGGACCCGGCGCCGTGTCCTGCGTGGTCGTGCTCGGCGGCGCCAGCTGAGACCGGAGGGCACGGGCCTTCGAGCCGCGCTCGTCGCCGAGCGCGCGCACACCGACCGACGCGCTCGTCGGCCCCCTCAGGGGTCCGATTGCTTGTGCGAGTAGGACAGCCGCCCCGAGCCGACGGCGAGCGTCGCCTCGTCGGACCAGGTCGTGCCGGCCGACTCGACGACGATCTCGAGCACCGGGCCGAAGTCGTCGGGGAGCGTCGTCTTCGTGGTCCGCACGAGCACCTGCGCGCCGTTGCGCTGGCTCGCCACGTCCGGGAGGAAGACGTCGAGGCGGTCGAGGCCGAGCGCACGCCACGCCGAGGGATTCTCCAGCCGACAGCGCATCGAGCCCGTGCCGCGGCAGCGGAACGCGCTGCCGGGCAACTCGACGTCGAGCGCCACGGTGCCGCCGGGTTCGCGCAGGACGACGCGCAGCCCTTCCCGCGGATCGAGGGTCGAGGGGGCGGGGTCGAGCGGCGAGCGCCGCCCGTCGCGCGCCAGGTCCGCCTCGACCGAGACGGTATCCCGTCCGGTCGCGGTCGGCGGCATCAGCACGCGCGCCGCGCGGATCGCGGCCGAGCCGACCGAGGTGAAGATGCGACTGCGATGCGTCGGGAAGCCCGCCGGGTCGCTCGAGGTCATGACGACCTGGTTCTGGAGCACGGTGCCGGGCGGGACGCCGGGATCCACCCGCAGCGTCACCCAGACGTCGCGGCAGGCCGGCAGGTCGACCGCGCCGCACGAGGCGAGGTCGCCGAGCGAGAGCTCGACGCGGTCGGCGAGGACGGTCGCGGGAACGAGCGTCCAGCCGGGTGCACGCCGCGCCTCGACGAAGCTGGTCCCCGGCGGCAGGAGATCGGTCACGACGACCCCCGGGGCGACTGCGAGCAGGCTGTTCTCGATCGCGAGCTCGTAGACGACCTCCTCTCCCGGGCGCACCGGGTCGTTGCGGTCGTCGAGGTCGACGTCGAATCCGCGCGGGACGGCCTGCGCGCTCCCCGCCGCGAACGCGAGTGCGACGGCGAGCGCGAGGGCGGATGCGGCGCGCCGCGGCCTCGAGCGGCCGAGGCCGAACCGCGTGCGCCTTCCCGGACCGGAGAGCAGGGGCACGCTCGACGGCTATCCGGGCCGCGTCGAACCGGCAAGGCGGGAAGTCGCGAAGTCGATCGGGCCGCCGCCGATCCCGCAACGGGCCTCGCGCCGACGCGGGCCATTTGCCGGGGCGGGTGGCCCCGGAATCGGTCCAGCCGACGTGGCCGGCCTCCCGCAGGCCCGGGCCGCGCGGGCGCTCAGCCCCGCCGCAGGTCGGCCGCGGCGCGCCCCGAGACGAGCGGCAGGTCGAGGTACGTCCGGATCCCGGGCGGTGCTGCGCACACCGCCGGGATCGAGTTCACGCAGTGCATCGCCGTCGCGACGATCCCGGGGTTGCGGTCGAGGTCCGCGGTCGCGACCGGCGGCTGGAGCCCGCGGAACACGAGGCTCAGCGACGGGTCGCCGTCGACCTCGACCTCGAAGCGCTCGCCGTCGAGCCGCCACGGTGGATCGAGGTGCTCCTCGCCCATGAGCCAGTTGACGGCCACGGTGACGACCGGCGTGCCGCGCACGGTGCCCTGCCAGGTGAAGCGTTGTGCCGCGACGGTGCCGCGCTCGATCGGCCCGACCGGCGTCTCGATCGTCGCGGTCGCGACCGCCGTCTCGTGGGTCGTGCGCTTGTCGGCGTCGAGTTCGAACCCGAGGGCGTCGGCGATCATGTCGATCGACTGGCCGAAGCCGCCGCCGAGCAGCGCGGGCATGGGGCTCGCGGCCGCCTGTTCGGGCGTCTTGCCGAACAGCATGATCTCGCGGACCACCATCTCGGCGCGGTACACGCGGATGTCGGAGAACTCCTCGGCACGCAGGTGGCGCACGTCCCGGGAGAGACGCGAGAGGACCAGCGGGAAGAGCTCGGTGATCCCGCCGGGGTGGAGCCCCGTGCCGTGGAGCGACGTGCCGCCGGCCCGGCAGGCCGACTCGAGGCGCGCGACGCCGTGCGCATGCGCCGGGTAGAACCATCCGACCGGCGTGACGACGTTCTTGCCCGACTCGAGCAGGCGCGCGACGTCTCCGACGCGAGGAAGGAGCGGCGCGTACACGACGCAGTCGGCTTCCGTCGCGAGGATCTCCGCCGCGTCCGCGGTCGCGCGCACGCCGACCGGCGCGAGCCCGCAGATCTCGCCGACGTCGCGCCCGGCCTTCTCGGCCGACGACACCCAGGCGCCGACGAGCTCCAGCTCGGGGTGCGAGAGCACGCCCTCGACCGCGGCACGCCCGACGTTGCCGGTCGCCCACTGGATCACTCGCAGCGCCACGCGCGGATCCTCGGCCATGTCCGGGCCCGGTTGCAAGAACGGGCCCGCCCCCGGGCCTCCGGTCGCCGCGCCGCGCCGGTCCGCGCCGGGCCGGGCCACGGCGCAACATGCCGCGCCGCGCCGCCGGACGTCGCACCGTTTGGGTCCCCCCGCGGTTCGCTGCTACGAACGCGGGCCGAAACCCCAAGCCCGGAGGAGGAGTCCCATGAGAAAGCTGATCGTTCCGTTCCTCGCCCTCGCGGCCCTCGGCTGCGCGCCCGCGGCCAGCGTCGTCACCGCACCGGTGAACGCGGCGGCGAACGTCGCCACCGCGACGACGGGTGCCGCGGCGAACGTCGCGACGACCGCCACGGGTGCCGCGGCCGGCGTGGCGACCACCACCGCGGGGGCTGCCGCGGGCGTCGCGACGGCGCCGGCCGCCGCGGTCGCGGGCGCGACGACGCCCGATTCGTCCGCACCTCCCACGATCGGCGGTGCGTGCCGGGAGGACGCGGCCAAGATCTGCCCGAACATGCGCAACGGCATCGGCAAGTGCCTCGCCGCGCACCGCGGCGACCTTTCCCCGCACTGCCTCGCGGTCGTGAACTCGATGTCGAAGTTCCCGAACTGCCTCGAGGACGCATCCAGGCTCTGCCCCAACGTGACGCCCTCGGGCGCGGGCTTCATGGCGTGCCTGCGAACCCGGCAGAACGACCTCTCGGAGTCGTGCCGCCAGCAGATGGGCAAGATCCGCTGAGCGGAGCGCCTTCCGCGATTCCGCGTCGCCCCGGAACCGCCGCGTTCCGGGGCGACGCGCGCCCGGTCAGAGCAGCAGGGCCGCGACGAAGAAGCCGACCATCGCGAACGAGATCGCGACCCGCGCCGCCGTTCCGGCGACCGTGCCGAGCGCGGTGAGCAGCCCGACCTTGCCGGCCCGGAGCAGGCTGCGGTTGGTCGCGAAGTCGCCGATCATCGCGCCGACGAGCGGCAGCGCGAACAGCCCGACGGGGCCGAGGAACGCGCCCGCGAACGACCCGACGGCGGCACCGGTCACCGCGAGCGGGCTCGCGTTGGCCCGCTTGGCCCCGAGCGCCTGCGTGATCGTGTCGGCGAAGAACGAGAGCAGCAGGAGCGCGCCGACGAAGCCGATCGTCCACCAGCCGATCCTGTGGAAGTCGTCGATCCAGGCGGCGAGCAGGATCCCGGCGAAGATGAGCGCCGGGCCGGGCAGGAAGGGTCGGACGGTGCCGACCAGCCCGGCCGCGATCAGGGCGAGGGCCGGCACCCAGAGCAGGGTTGCGGTCGTCATGCGACGAACGTGCCCATCGCGAACCCGGTCCGCAAGCGCCCGGCAGCGGCGTTTTCCCGGTGACCCCGCGACGCCCCGGTGATACCCGTGACCTCGTGGGGAGTGGGCTCGCATACCCGGCGCGCGCGGTGCTCGTCGTCGCGATCGCGACCTGCGCGATGCTCTTGGGGTCGGTCCCCCGGGCCTCCCACGCGTCGCCCGGGAGCATCGCCTGCGGGATCGCGCGCCAGAGGGCGTCGGTCGACCTGTCGCGGCGGCACGCCGGGTGTCATCGGCGCTTCGGGTTCTTTCAGCCTTACGAGGATTGCTACGCCGCCGAGATGGCCCGCTTCGAGCAGGCGCGGCAGGCCGCGGAGGCGCTGCCGGGCTGCCTCGCGTTGCCTCCCGGTTACGTCCTCTCGAGCGAGGCGCTCGGCGTCGCCGACCGCCTCGCGGCGGCTCTCGCACCGGGTGCGACTCCGCCGCGCGACCGCTGCGCGCGCGCGAAACTCGCCGCCGCGGTCCGCGACTACCGAAACGTCGTCCGCTGCCATCGCGAAGCAGCCGTCTCCGGGAGTGCGGCGAGCGAGTGCGTCGCGTCGGCCCGGTCGGTCCTGCGGGCCGCGTTCGCCTCCGCGGAGGCGCGTGGCGGTTGCTTCACGAGCGGCGATCGCGACTCGATCCACCACGCGGTCCTCGACCAGGCCCGCTTCCTGCGCGACGCCGTCGCGCTGCTCGACTGCGCCGACGAGGGCGGCGCCCCTGCCTGTGGCGGCGCGTGCCCGTCGGGCGACGTCTGCCGGCCCGGCGCGACGGGATCGGGCTGCGCGTGCGAGCCCGCACCGTGCCTCGGCAGCGCGCCCGCGTGCGGGGCCGCGTGTCCCGGCGGCGGAACCTGTGCCGCGCGGTTCAACGCGGCCGTCGGTACGGTCTGCGAATGCGTCTACCCCGAGCAGCCCTGCGGAGAGACGTACCCGCTGTGCGGCGGCACCTGCCCCGAGGGCATGCACTGCGGCACGACCTCGACCGGCGACCTGGGTGGCTCGTGCGGCTGCGTGCCGGACGGCACCGTCGCCTGTTCGGACGCGGGCGGTTTCCCGAGCTGCGGCGGCACCTGTCCCGACGGGTCGACCTGCGCGGGCGTCGACTTCCAGGTCGGTGCGTTCTTCCACACGTCGGGATGCATCTGCGGCGCGCCGCAGGGTTGCACGGAGGGGGGCATCGCCTGTCCCCCCGGGCAGTATTGCCAGGGCGGGATCGCGCCCGGGATCTCCTTCCGCTTCTGCCGGACACCCTGACCCGGCGGTTCGATCGGTTCCGGCCGTGCGTGACGCACCGCGTGGCGGGAGTGCGTCGATTCGAGGTTGGGCGGTCGTTGCCGCGGTGCTAGCGCGAGGGCGTGGCTTCGACGTCGATGCAGCCGCGAACGCCCGACGAGGTGGAGCGCAAGCCGCCGGCCCCGGCGGGCCGACTCACCCGCTTCCTCGGGCGGCTCTACCTGAGCATCGCGGGATGGCACGTCGAGGGCAGCCTTCCGCCCGACCTCCACAAGGCGGTGGTCGTCGCCGCTCCGCACACGACGAACTGGGACATGCCGCACATGCTCGCGGTCGCCTGGGCGGTCGGCGTGCGCCCGTCGTGGCTCGGCAAGAAGTCGCTCTTCAAGTTTCCCTTCGGCTGGTTCATGCGCGCGCTCGGCGGCATCCCGGTCGACCGCAGCAAGCGCGAGAACGTGGTCGACCAGGCGGTCGCGCGTTTCGAAGCGGCGGACCGCCTCTTCCTCGTGATCCCGCCGTCGGGAACGCGGTCGCGCGCGAAGCACTGGAAGTCGGGGTTCTACCACATCGCGCGCGGATCGGGCGTGCCCGTGCTGTGCAGCTTCCTCGACTACCCGTCGCGGACCGCGGGGCTCGGCCCCTGCCTGCGCATGACCGGCGTGCTCTCGGCCGACATGGGACGCATCCGCGAATTCTACTCGGGCATCCGGGGACTCTACCCGGAGAAGGCGACGCCCATCTTCCTCGCGGAGGAGGACGAGTCCTCGCCGCGCGCCGCCGACGCCGACCCGGCCGCCTGAGATCCGCGTTCGCTTCGTCCGTGCACCCCGCGGCGAGGCGCGGTCAGCCCTGGTCGAGGAACTCGCGCAGCCTTTCGCGCAGCTCGCCCCGGATGCGCAGCTCGTTGAACAGGCTGTGGTTGTCGAAGCGCAGGTCGGGCCGGACCGACACCGGCGAGACGACGCGGGCGAGGTCCTTCGCCCCCAGCACGTCCCTGCCGTTCAGGCCCGCGTACGCGACGATCACGGCCGGGTAGTCGCCCGAGGCGCTGCGAGTCGCGTGCCACCTCTCGAGCGACTCGGCCACGTGGGGCTGGGCCGAGAGGATGTCCGGGCCCACCGCCACCGCCCGGCCCCAGCCGTTGGCGAGAGCGGCGACGACCGCGACGGTCGCCCCGCCGCTCGTGCCGAGCGCGGTCACGGACGCGTAGTTCCCGCGCCGGGCGAAGGCATCGAGGGCCGGCAGGAAGGCTTCCATCGTGTCGCCGAGGCCCGGGATGCCGTCGAAGTAGTAGTTCCGTGTCGGGCTCCGGAGCAGGAGCATCTCCGTTCGCGTCGGATCGAGGGCCGAGAGGAAGGCGTAGGTGGCGGTGAGCAGTCTGTGCTGGTGCCCCGTGAAGCCGACGACCAGGTTCCGCGGCCGTCCCGCATCCCCCGCGGCCGCGTAGAGATCCGCGTAGGGCGTGACCCTCTCGCGACGCCAGGTCATCGCCCCGACTCCTCGACCGACGTCCCTCGCGAGTTCGCCCTGCATCCGGAACCGGCGCCCGCCGACGGCGATCGCCGTCCGCACGTCGTTCGCCCGGCACTCGTCGAGGAGCATCCGTGCGGTCTGGAACAGGCGCGCCACCCCGCGCCTCGCCGGACGGCCTCGGTGGAGGAAGGAGGAGGCTTCGGCGGGCGTCGCGAGGAGGGTCCGCCTGTGCACGAGGACCTCGAACTCCTGGAAGGAGGAGTAGGTGCCGGGCCCCTCGTCGGACTCCTCCTCCTCCGAGAGCACGACGTCCGCGCGTCGGATCGAGGACTCGACCGTGGGCCGCTCCGCGTCCTGCGACGCCGCTCGACCCGGATCCGGCGAGGTCGACCGCGCGCCGAGCCTCTCGAGCGTCTCGGCCATCGCCCGGACGGACAGGACCCCCGACATCTTCTCGGCCGGGATCTCGACGCCGAAGAGGTCGGAGCTCGCGACGATGATGCGGATCGCCGAAAGCGAGTCGCCGCCGATCTCGACGAAGTCGTCGTCGATGCCGACGTTCGGGACGTCGAGGATGCGCTCCCAGAGTCGGACGAGCTTCGCTTCGAGGTCGTTGCGCGGTGCGACGTGGACGATTCCCTTCCTCGTCGCCGGAAAGCGGTCGGAGAGTTCCTTGCGCCGGACCTTGCCGACGGGGCAGCGGGGGAGCCGGTCGAGGAAGAAGATGCGACGCGGGACCTTGAAGTCGGCGAGGCGTTCGCGCACGAAGTCGCGGAGTTCCGGCTCGGTCGCCGAGGCCCCGGGCTCCAGCACGACGGCGGCGGCCACGTCCTCGCCGAGGGTGGGGTGGAGGCGCATGAAGGCCGCGGCCTGCGCGACGGCCGGGTGGCCCGCCAGCACGTCGTCCACTTCCTGCGGCGAGATCTTCTCGCCGCCCCGGTTGATGAGTTCCTTCTTCCGGCCGACGAGGAACAGGTCGCCGTCGGCGTCGAGGTAGCCCAGGTCGCCGGTCCGGAACCAGCCGTCGAGGAAGGCCTCGGAATTCGCGTCGGGGTCGTTCTCGTAGCCCGCGAAGACGTTCTCGCCGCGGACGCAGACCATCCCGGGCTCGCCCGCGGGCAGCGGGCGGCCCTCCTCCGAGAGGATCGCGACGTCGCAACGGCAGCTCGAGCCGGTCGATCCGAGCTTGCGTCGCGCGGGCGGGAGCCTCATCGACGTGATGAGCGGGGAGGCCTCGGTCATGCCGAACGTCTGCACGACCGGCACGCCGAACAGGGACTCGATCTCTCGCCACAGCGCGGGATGCAGGGCGGAGGCGACGGACCGGATGAAACGGAGCGAGGAGCCGCGGGGAGCGAGCCCGTGCTCGCGCGCATGCGCGCAGAGTTCGCCGAGGCTCGTCGGTACGCCCTGGAACCAGGTCGGCCGCGCCTCGTCGAGCGCCGCGAAGAACCTCGCCGCGTCGAAACCTCCCGCCGACACGACCCGCCCGCCCGAGGCGAGCGGCACGAGCAGGAGGTCGACGATCCCGCCGACGTGGAACTGCTGCCACATCGAGAGGCAACGATCCCCGGGACCGAGCGCCACCGACTCGCACACGGCTCGCGCCGAGAAGCAGACGTTGTGGTGCGTGAGCGGAACGACCTTGCCCCGCCCCGTCGATCCGGAAGTGAGCAGGACCACCGCGAGGTCCCCGGGACGCGGCGTCCGCTTCGGGACCCGGACGCCGGCGGGATCGGACGCGACGCCCGGGACGTCGATCCCGAGCCGCAGGATCGGCAGCCCCGCGCTTCGCGCGGCCTCGACGGCCTCGCCCGACTCGGTCGGACCGCACAGGAGGAAGCGGCAGTTCGCGTGCCGGAAATAGGCTTCGAACTCGTCGGCACGGTAGTCCGGGTTGAACGGGGCGGCGACGCCCGCGACGCAGGCGGCGAGAAGGGCGATCGAGAGATCGGGCCCGTTCGGCAGGACGATCGCGACGCGATCTCCGGAGGCCGTCGACCCGACACCCGCATCCTGCAGGCCCGCGGCGAGCGCGAGAACCCGCCGGGAGAGCGAGCGGGAGGTGATCGGTTCCGCGCCGAACGGGGCGAGCGCGATCGAGTCGCCGTCCGAGGACGCGCGGGCCTCGAGGATCG
>JAGWVP010000657.1 GCA_018970825.1 bacterium
CCGAGGAGGATCCGCGGGCTCTCGACGCCGGGCGCTGGGCCTACGGGCTCCTCTGGTCGCGGGCGGCGACGATCTACGCCGGCACCTCCGAGGTGCAACGCAACATCATCTCGCAGCGCGTGCTCGGGCTGCCCCGTGGTTGAGGCCGCGGGGGCGGCGCCGGGAGGCGCGCGCGCGGCCCGGCACGGCCGGGGAGGAGGGTGAGCCGCGATGGCGGATCAGGGCATCATCGACGTCTGGACGCAGTTCATCTCGCCGACGCCGCCGGGGACCAATCCCGCGGGCGAGAACGTCTTCCGCAACTACGGCATGCTCGACGTCTACCACCACGGCACCGACGTCGACCGCATGATCGCGGCGATGGACGAGGCGGGGATCGAGATCGCTCTCATGGCGGGCGACAACGAGTCGGTCGCGCGCGCCGCGGCGAAGCACCCGGGCCGCATCTTCGGCGAGTACCACGCCGACCCGACCGACATCATGGCGGCCGTCCGCGGGCTCGAGCACTACGTGCGCGAGCACGGCTTCAAGGCGCTGCGGATCGAACCGTTCCTGTGGCGCAAGCCGCCGACCGACCGCGTCTACTACCCGCTCTACGCGAAGTGCGTCGAGCTCGACGTCGCGTTCCAGACGCAGGTCGGCCACACGGGGCCCCTCTTCCCCTCGGACACCGGGCGTCCGCTCTACATCGACGAGGTGGCGCTCGACTTCCCCGAGCTTCGGATCGTCTGCGGGCACATCGGCTGGCCGTGGACCGAGGAGATGATCGCCGTGGCTTGGAAGCACCGCAACGTGTTCATCGACACCTCGGCGCACCTGCCGAAGCATTTCCCCGAGCGCTTCGTCTACTGGATGCAGCGCAACCTGCAGGACAAGGTCCTCTACGCCTCGGACTACCCGCTCGTCCCCTTCGGCCGGATCCTCGGCCAGGTCGACGAGCATCTCGGGCTCTCGCCCGAGATCAAGCGAAAGTACCTGCGCGAGAACGCGAAGCGCGCCTTCAAGCTCTGACCGGACCGGGAGGGTCCCCATGGCCGACGTCGAATTCAGGAACGAGAACGCCGTCCTCTGGATCACGCTGAACCGCCCCGAGGCGATGAACGCGATGACCGCCGGGATGCGCGACGAGATCATCGATCGCCTGTCCGCGGCGCGCACCGACGGCGGCGTGCGCGCGGTGGTGCTGACGGGCGTCGGCAAGGGCTTCTGCACCGGCGCGGACCTCTCCCGGCCGGCGGGCGCGCCCGCGCCGACGGAGCCTCCCTCCGCCGGCGCGACCCGCGAGGTGCTGCGCACCGGCTCGCAGCGGCTGCTGCGCGCGATCTGGGAGCTCGAGAAGCCGGTGCTGGCCGCGGTGAACGGCACGGCTGCCGGGCTCGGCGCCCATCTCGCACTCGCGAGCGACCTCGTGCTCGCCGCGGCGTCCGCGCGATTCATCGAGGTCTTCGTCCGACGCGGCATCGCGATCGACGCGGCGGGCGGCTTCCTCGTCCCTCGCTCGATGCCGCTGTGCCGGGCGAAGGAGATGGTCTTCTTCGGCGACGCCCTGTCCGCCGCCGACGCGCACGCGATCGGGATGATCAACCGCGTCGTGCCCGACGACCAGCTCGCGGCGACGGCCCGGGAGTGGGCGGAGCGCCTCGCGCAGGGGCCGACCTTCGCGATCGGCGTCTCGAAGCGCCTGCTGAACCGCGGGACCGAGATCGGGCTCGAAGCGAGCCTCGAGGAGGAGGCGTGGGCGCAGACCGTCGTCTCGGGCTCCGACGACGCGAAGGAGGGGCTCGCGTCGTTCCGCGAGAAGCGCCCTCCCGCCTTCCGGGGTCGGTGACCCGGGGCCTTCGCCCATGCCGCGAGACGTCGGCGAGGAGCGGGTGAGTCCGGTCGCGCCGCAGCGCGCGGCCTCCTGGCTCGCCGTGGCCCTCGCGCTCGCCGCCGCGGCGGTGGCCGCCCGCGGCCTCGAGCGCCGCAACA
>JAGWVP010000658.1 GCA_018970825.1 bacterium
ACGCTTCGGGTCCGAGCCGATGGTGCTCGGTGCCGACATCGTCAACGAGCCGTGGCCCGGCGCCGACTGGCAGGACTGCGCCTACGACCGCGTGAACGGTTGCCCCGACGAGGAGCAGTCGAAGCTCGTGCCGTTCTACCGCCGCGGGCTCGAGATCTCGCGCCGCGTCGCGCCCGACCGTCTGCTCTTCGTCGAGCCCTTCGTGCTGTTCAACTTCGGCCAGGCGCCGACGACGATCCCCGGCCCGGGCCCCGGCTTCGGGCTCTCGTTCCACTCCTATGCGCTCGACGTCGCGGGCGAGGAGGCGGTCGTGCGCTTCGGCCGCGAGGCCGCCGAGCGCGACGGCGCACCCGCGCTCGTGACCGAGTTCGGCGCGACGACCGATCTCGTGCTGGTCGAGCGCCTGCTCGACCAGTTCGACTCGCAGCTCCTGCCGTGGATGTGGTGGGCCTACGGCGAGCGCATCGTCGCGGACCGCGAGGAGCCGCTCACCGAGGAGTCGATCACGAACCCCGACCTCCTGCGCTCGCTGCTCCGCCCGCACGCGCAGGTGACCGCCGGCGTGCCGACGCGCATCGCCTACGACCACGCGACCCGGGTCTTCGAGTACGAGTACTCGACCGCGCGCCTCGGCGGCGGCACGTTTCGCGACGGCGCCGACACGGTCGTGCTCGCCTCGCCGCGCGTGTACCCCGACGGCTACTCGGTCGAGGTCGAGGGTGCGACGGTCGTCTCGAAGCCGTGTGCGAACCGGCTGCGGCTGCGCACCGACGGCGCGGCGGGTGCGGTGCGGCTGCGGATCGTGCCCGGGGGCACCTGCTGAGGCGGGCGGCTCAGGGCCCCTGGCCGGTCGCCGCGCTCCACGCCTCGACGCTGCCGTACGTCGTGGCCCCCCAGGCGATCGCGAGCGGGCCCGTGCCCGCGTCCCACGCGTTGCCCTCGAAGAGCAGCCCGGGCTGGAGCGCGGGTTGCGGCACGACCAGCAGCGGCACGCCTCCGGTGGTCGAGACGAGGTTGCCGCGGAAGACGGTGTCGAGGTTGATCGCGCCGTCGAGCACGACGTGCACGCCGTAGGGGCCGTCGCTGCCCGCGCCCGGCGCGCGCGGCCCGACGTCCACCCGGTTGCGCTCGAAGGTCGTGCGCACGGCGCCGCCGCCCACCACGAGCCCGCCGCCGTTGGTGCGGCCGTCGTTCGTGCTCGCGTTGTCGTAGACGCGGTTGTCGCGCATCGGGCGCGCACCCGCGAACTGGTAGACGAGGAAGCCCGAGCCGACGTTGTCGTGGCTCGTGTTGCGCCGCATCGTGCAGTTGGTGGCGCCGCCGTCGAGATCGAAGCCGCCGCCGTCGCGCGTGCCGAGCCGGTTGCCCCAGGCCTCGTTGTCCTCGATCACGACCCGGTTCGAGTCCCAGGCCCAGATGCCGATCGGGCCGCTCGCGGCGTCGTTCAGCCACCCGTTGTCCCAGGCGAGCGATCGCACGATGCGCCCGCCGTCGACGTCGACCAGCACGATGCCGTTGCCGCTGTTGCCGCCCTTGCCGGGGATGCCGGGGTTCGCGTGACTCCGGCAGCGGTCCACGAGCACGTTCGCGTGCGCCCAGCCCGACACGTTCGTGCCGTAGGAGCCGTAGGTGAGGATGCCGGCGTCGGCGTTGTCGTGCGAGTCGACGTCGAAGAAGCGCACGTCCGCGAAGCCGGTCTTGACCGGCGCCTGCGTCGCGTCGTTCCACGCCCAGCCGCCGAGGATCAGCCCCGACTTGCCGAAGCCGCTCACCTCGACGTGCTCGACGCGCGCGAGCCGGAGCAGCGAGCCGGGCACCGCGAGGTCCGTGTAGAACGAGATCCCGTCGGAGCGGTTGCCGGCCGCGCGCCCGCTGCCGACCACGTTCAGCCGGAGGATCCGCACGCCGCCCGCGTCGTGGACGAGGATGCCGCCGCCGGTGCCGGCGTCGATCGTCGCGCGACCGCGG
>JAGWVP010000659.1 GCA_018970825.1 bacterium
CTGCACGAGAGCCCACGCGGCGGGGTCGTCGTCCGCGGCGGCGGGGGCGAACAGGTCGGGTCGGTCCATGCCGACGGGACGTGCCACGCCGGCGAGCCCGAGCAGCGTCGGCGCGAGCTGCGCGAGCTCGACCTGCGCGTCGATGCGCGTCCCGGCGCGGATCCGCCCCGGGAAGCGCAGCAGGAGCGGGACCTTCGCCGCGCCGTCGTAGAGGCAGTCGGAGTGCTCGAAGAAGATGCCGTGGTCGAAGCACTCGCCGTGGTCGGCGGCGAAGGCGACCACGGTGCGATCGAGGAGCCCGCGGCTCTCCAGCGCGTCGAAGAGCTTGCCGATCCAGCGGTCGGCATACGCGATCTCGTCGTCGTAGAGCGCGAGGGCCCGCTCGAAGAGCGGTGCCGGCAGGTCGCCGCCGTGGTCCTCCGCGGCTTCGAGCAGCGAGCGCCGGGTGACGCCGCGCTCCTCCATGCGCGCGCCGTTCCCCGAGTCGTCGGGAGGCGCGTAGGGCAGGTGCGGGTCGAAGAGGTGCACCCAGAGAAAGAAGGGGCGGGTCACGTCGCGTTGCGCGACCCAGCGGATCGCGGGCTCGACCACCTCCGCGGCGGGGACCTGGTAGCGCTTCGGCGGTGCTTCGTAGGTCTCGAAGCCCGGGAAGATCCCGGCGCCGGTGTCGAGCAGGCGCACGCCGACGAAGGCGGCGGTGCGCCAGCCGGACGCCTGCAGGGACGAGGCGAGCGTCGGTACGCCGTCGCCGAGCGCGATCGCGTTGTTGACGACCCCGGTCGACCGCGGGTGGCGCCCGGTGTGGATCGACGACACCGACGGGCGCGTCATCGGCATCGGGCAGGCGGCCGACGAGAACAGCGCCCCCTCGCGCGCGATCCGGTCGACCTGCGGCGTCGCGACGCGCCCGCCGTAGCAGCCGAGCCGATCGGCGCGAAGCGTGTCGACGGTCACGAGCAGCACGTTCGGGCGATCGACGGCCGGCGCACCGCGGCTGCAGGCGACCAGGGCGAAGGCGACCGCGACGAGGCCCGGCGAGCGCCGGGATCCGCGCCCCGGGGCCGCCCGTCCGCCGGCCCGACCGCTCACGATCCTCTCCGGACGAGCACCGGCAGCACGTAGCTGCGGTCCGCCGAGACGAGTTCCACCCGGTCGTAGTCGCGCGCGAGGACCGGGTCGCTCCCGAGGCGCTGCTCCGGGTAGACGATGCCGTCGAGCCGCGCATCGAGCAGGACGCGGCGCAGCGTCTCCCGCTCCGGCTCGTCGGGGGACCCGCGGTAGTAGGACCACGGCGCCGCGTTCCAGTACACGAACGGGATCGCGTTCACCTGGCCCGAAAGCAGGAGCATCTCCGAGGGGCCGACCACGCCGAGCCGCTTGCCCGCGAAGCGCGCGGCCACCTGGGCCGCGACGTCCCGTTGGCCCGCGAGGGTCGCGGCGACCGGGGTCGCCCGGGTGCGGAGGTCGACCTCGCCCTTCAGCCACGCGGGGCGCGCCGCGAGCGCGAGGGCGAGGAGCGCCGCCGCCGTCGCGCGCCCGCCGCGCCGCCGTGCCTCGATCGACCCGGGCGCGATTCCGCGCGCGGACGCGACCCGCAAGGCGACCACCGCGGTCGCGAGCGTCACCCCGGCGAAGAAGGCGAGGCTCTGCACGAGCGCGTAGAGGTCGCCGAAGCGCTGGAAGTCGACCAGCGAGAAGGCCACCATCCCGTACTCGTGGACGGCGAGCGGGATCGCCAGCCGACCGAGGCCTTCCCTGCGCAGTCTCGGCGCCGACGCCGCGAAGACCACGAGCCCGGCGGCGCCGACCGCGACGAGCCAGAGGTGCCCCTTGCAGCCCATGGCGATCACCTGCGCCACGCGCGCGAGCACGCCCGCGCCGGCCCCGCCGCCCTCGGCCTCGAAGGAGGCGGCTCCGCGCGCGAACGCCGAGCCGACGACCTGCCGGAGCGCCGCCGGCAGGGCG
>JAGWVP010000660.1 GCA_018970825.1 bacterium
GGCGATGTCGCCGAAGCGCGCGAGCCCGACGGCGACCTGGATCAGGCCGGCGAGCATCGTCGCGAGCAGGAGCCCGCGGAAGCCCAGGTGGTCGATGCCCGAGGCGACGATCACGGCGAGCCCCGCGGCCGGTCCGCTCACGCTCAGGGCCGAATGGCTGATCGACGACACGACGATCCCGCCGACGATCCCGGAGACGAGCCCGGAGAGGAGCGGTGCTCCCGAGGCCTGCGCGATGCCGAGGCACAGCGGCGTGGCGACGAGGAAGACGACGAGCCCCGCGGGCAGGTCGCGATCGAGATGGGCGAAGACGTCGGATCGGGACACGCGCGGCGCGTGGCCCTCGGTCGCTGGGGACACTCGGAGACTCCTCGGGAAAGAGGCGGCAGCCTGGTCGATGGTCTGCGGACGACGCGCGGTGGCGCGTCGTCCGGACGTCGCGGACCGGTTCAGGCGCCTGGCGGAGGGTCGTCGGAGCGGCCGCGCGCCCGGCGACGGACGAGCAGGCCCGCACGCGGCACCTCGAATCCGACGCGCAGGAGCGCCGTGCTCTCCGGTGCACGCTGCACGACCCGCACCCTCGATCCCCGGGTCTGCGGCGCAACGTACTGCTCGAAGCAAGCCGACTCGCCGGCGAGCGTGTCCCCCGGCTCCGCGGATTCCTCGCCCTCGGTCGGGCTCGCGGCGGAGACCGGCATCGCTGCGAGCGCGACTCCCCGCTGGGCCTGGGCCGCGAGGAGGAGTGCTGCGACG
The DNA here is from genome assembly GCA_018970825.1 of bacterium. Classification (GTDB taxonomy): domain Bacteria; phylum Desulfobacterota; class Binatia; order UBA12015; family UBA12015; genus REEB422. The sequence continues at coordinate 754 of JAGWVP010000660.1, forward strand.
ATCAGGCGGACGACGACCATGGGCCCCGGATCCTATGGGCGGGGTGGAGCGGCCGCAAGGCGCAGGCCGCGACGGACGGTCGCCGCGGCGAAGGGAGCGACGGGGCCACGCGAGAGCGGGGCGAGTCTTGTCTCGCCTTGCATGGCGGGGCGACGAGCCCCGTGATTCCGACGTCTCCCGAGGAGGAGATTCCATGGGAGCGAAGAGGAGTGCGCTCGCCGCCGCCCGGGGGGCCGCGGCATCGATCACGATCGCGGCCGTCCTCGCGGGCTGCGGCGACGGCGGCTCCGGCGGAGGGGACGCCTCCGTGCCGCCGCGCGAGGTCGTGCTGTTCGACGGTCCCGCGGCCGGACTGCTGCCTCACGAGGAGGGCCGCACCGCGGAGTTCCGCGCGACCGCGACCGCGGGCGGAGAGTCGACCACCGCGAGCTTCACGACGCGCGTGGTCGTCGACGACGGCCGCTCGTTCGTCGTCGAGCAGCGCTCCGGGAGCGGCGGCTGGACGCGCCTGCACGCGGTCGACGACGGTTCGGAGATCCGGATCGAGACGGTCGAGGACGACGAGACCGGCACGCGGGCGCTCGCTCCCCCGGCCGTGCTGGTGCGGACTCCGGTCGTCGCCGGGGAGACGATCCGGGGCGGCTTCCATCGCTCGCTCCCGGTCGTGCTGCGCACCGCGGACGGCGAGGTCCGGACGACCGTCCCGTTCGAGGGCACCTCGGAGCGCACCGCGCTCGGCTTCGACGAGGCCCCCGTCGACGGCCGCGTCCACCCGGGCGCGATCCGCTGGGCCCTGCTGGCGAGCGGACGGGCCTCGGTGCCGACGCCGGTCGGCACGATCGCCCTCCGTCTAGAGATCGCGGGCGAGGAGACGCTCGCCCCGGGCGTCGGGCTGGTGCACGAGGAGATCGACCTCGTGCTCCGGGCGGGGAGCGGCTCGGCGAGCGCTCACCTCTCGACGGTACGCGTCGCGGGGCCGTGACCGGGCTCAGCGGCCCGGGCGACCGAAGCGCTCGCGGAGCTCCCCGCGGCGGATCTTTCCCGCGGTCGTCTTCGGCAGTTCCTCGACGAGAACGAGCGCGCGCGGCAACTTGAACCCGGCGAGGTGCGGGCGTGCGAACTCCGCGAGGTCCTCGCGCGAGACCTCGGCCCGCGCGACCACCGCGGCCGTCACCTGCTCGCCCCAGCGCTCGTGCGGCGTGCCGAAGACG
>JAGWVP010000661.1 GCA_018970825.1 bacterium
CGCAGGAACAGGGACTTCCGGAGGGGCTGCAGGAAATGGCGAAGTTCGTTCATCACGCTCTCCTTTCGAGCGTGAGATTCGCCTCCGGGCGCGAGGCGCACCATCCGGGGATGTCCGCGAATCGCATCGGGATCTTCCCGAGGACGAGGCCCGGTCGATGCGCGCTCAGCCGAGCAGGGGCCCCCGGCTTCCCGGATCCTCGCCGCGCAGCTTGTACTTCTCGACCCGTTGCGTCGGCGTGCGAGGGAGCGACTCGCGGAACTCCCACTGCGAGGGCACCTGGAACCTGGCGAGCCGGTCGGCGGCGAAGGATCGCAACTCCTCGGTGGTGACCTCGCCGCGCGTCACGACGAACGCCTTCACCTCCTGCCCGAGGACCGGGTGGCGAATGCCGACCACGGCGACGTCGGCGACGGCCGGGTGCTCGCGAATCGTCTTCTCGACGAGCACCGAGGAAATGTTCTCGCCGCCACGACGGATCACGTCGCGCTTGCGGTCGACGAAGTAGAGCCAGCCGTCCTCGTCGACCCAGCCGAGATCACCGGTCAGGAACCAGCCGTCGCGAAGGGCGGCCGCGGTCTGCTCGGGGTCCCGGAAGTAGGCCTCCATGCGGAAGGGCGAGTCGACCGCGATCTCGCCGACCTCGCGGGCCGGAAGTTCGCGACCCTCGTCGTCGAGCACGTGCAGGCGTACGCCGGGAATCGCGGGGCCCGCCGAGCCGGGGCGCGGACGCTCGGCGAGCGGCTCGAGGGTCACGACGCCCGCGTCCGTCGAGCCGAAGCACTCGACCACGTGACGGAATCCGAAACGCTCGCGCAGGCGCTCGCGAATGGGCGCGCTCCCGAGTCCGAGGACGACCCGGATCCGGTTGCGCTTCTCCGCCTCGCTCGGCTCCTGTGCGAGCAGGATCGCGAGGATCGTGCCCAGGGTGAAGAGGACGGTCGCTCCCGTCCTTTCGGCGAGCGGCCAGAAGTCCGAGGCGCTGAAGCTCTTCGGAAAGGCCGCGGTGCAGCCGGCCTGTTGTGCGACCGCGACGGCCGACCACGCGTTGCCGTGGAACAGCGGCCCGACCGTCAGGATGACGTCGTCCCGGCCGATGCCCATGCCCGGGATGAAGAAGGAGCCGCTCCCGCCGGTGCGGGAGTGGGTGAAGAGAACGCCCTTGGGATTTCCGGTCGTGCCCGACGTGTAGAGGAGGGTGGACCCGTCGCCGGGCCCGGGCACGATGCCGACGGGCTCCTCGGACTGCGCTGCGAGGAGAGGAGCGAGTTCGACCGCCCCTCCGAGCGGGCCGAACGAGGCAAGACGGCAGCCGGGGGGAAGGCGGCTGCCGGGTGCGAGCAGGCTTCGGGACGCGGCCTCGTCGGTGACGACGACGCGCGGCTCGGCGTGGCCGAGGACGTAGGAAAGCTCGGAGGAGCCGAGCGAGGGATTGACCGGGTTCAGGATGCCGCCGGCCTTGAGGGCACCGAAGGCCGCGACGACCCACTCGATCGAGTTGCCGAGCGCGACGGTGACGCGGTCGCCCCTGCCGACACCGAGATCCGCGAGTGCCCGTGCGAAGCGGTTCGTCGCCCGGTCGAACTCCTCGAAGGTCACGCTCCGGCCCTCGTGGAGGAGGTAGGCGTGGTCGGGCCGTTCGCGGCGGTTCCGCTCGAGGTTGTCGAGAAAGAGCATCGGGGCCTCCGGGGCGTCGCCATCGGGCCGGGGGGAACGCGGAGCCGGCCGGGAGGGCTCGCTTTACGGCAGGGCGAGGCGCCAAGTCCAGCCTCGCGAGGGCTGTTGCCCGAGGCCCCGGATGGCCGTAGGAAGGGGCGCAGTCAGAACCGCGCCGGCGTGGCCGGCGCGCTTCGGGAAGAGCCCGCGAAAGGACGCGTGATGGAATTCGGATTGTTCGTCCAGGCCCACGTTCCCCGCAAGGAGATGGATGCCGACCCGGTCGCGGCAGAGCACAAGCGCCTC
>JAGWVP010000035.1 GCA_018970825.1 bacterium
ACGGGAACGGGTCCGCCCCGCGCGCGGGGGCTCCGCGGTCGCGGGCGCACGCTTGGCCGCGACGGGACGCGCCTCGGCGGCCGGCGGCAGGACGCCGCCCCGGGCATCCGCTCCGGCGCCGGCCGCCGCGGCGCGAGCGAGCGGAGGCGCAGCCGACGGGGCTTCGCCCGGCGAATCCACCCCCGCATCCGCTTCGCGGAAGCGATCGAAGAGCGACCCGGCCTCCGCGACGAACTCGAGGTCGGCCGCGACGTGCCGGATGCGGCGCGCGAGGAGCAGGGACAGGATCGCCGCGCGGGCGGAGTCGCCCCCGGGAAGATCCGCCGCGTCGAGGCGCTCGCGCTCGAGGGTCTTGCCGGCGATCCAGAGCTGCTCCTGCCACTCGGAGAGCGCGGCGCGCATCCGGTCGCGGTCGCCCTCGAACAGGAACGCGGCACGACAGCCCACCTCGTCGTCCGCCGCGGGCTCCACCGCGGCGAGCCTCGAAGCGAGCCAGCGGTCGAACGCGCTGCGCCCGGCGTCGAGGATGACGTACGGGGTGCGCCGGGCGTCCTCCTCGGCGGAGTCGGCGACGCGGACGAGGCGGTCGGCGACCAGCCTCTGCAGCTCGCGGTAGAAGCTGCCCGAGTTGATCTCGACGCCGGCCCGGTCGCGGTATGCGCTGCGAAGCGCCCATCCGTGCCTGGGCTGGCCGTCGCGGAGAAGACCGAGAACCAGGTAGCGAAACATGCGCGCCGCAGTAGCAGCGATGTCGAAACGCGGTCAAGACGATTTCTGACATGCGACGTCGGACGTCGCTGCATGCATGCGATGCAGCGATCCGATGCACGCGGACGACACAGGCAGGGAAGGCATCGCGGCGGCGCCGCGCTCCGTCGCGCAGGCTAGGTGCCGAATAGTCGCGCGCGGCTTACGCGACTCCCGCGATCGTGGTGAGAGCCCCGCACGATCCGCCGCCGGGCCCCGCCGCATCCCGCGGCGGCTCTCCGCACCGGCGCCGCGCGAACCGGAGAAGGCGATGAAGCTCAAGAACAAGCTGAACCGCGTCCTGCACGACCGCGGCCTCGCCGAGGGCGAGGTGGCCCTGGTCGCGAGGCTCGACCAGGGCCACCTGAACCGGATCAAGAACGGCCGCGTCCAGCCGACCCTCGTCACCGCGCTGCGCATCTCCCAGGCGCTCGGGATCCCGGTGCAGCAACTCTTCTGGCTCGAGGGGAACGACGCCTCGGAGGGACTGCGCGGCGAGCCTCGCGGGAGCGAGCCCGTCGGCGCGGCGCACGCCTGAACGCGGCGGGCCCAGCGGCGGTGCGCCCGGCCGGGGCGCGCGGCCGCGGGCTCGCCCGAACGGTCGTTCGCAGGCCGGAAGCGGCTTCCGCAGCCCCGTGCCCGCGTGGTAGCCGGGAGGGATGTCGCGTCGATCCTCCCGCCTGCGCGCGGCGGTGCTCGCCGCCGCGTGCGCCGCACTCGCCGCCTGCAGCGAGACCCCGAGCGAGCCTCCACCCGCCTTCCGGGTGCGCGGCACCATCGAGGGATTCTACGGTCCGCCCTACACCCGCGAGCAGCGCGAGCGGCTGCTCCGCTTCGGCGGCGCACGCGGGCTCGACACCTACGTCTACGCACCCAAGCTCGACCCGAAGCACCGCGAGAACTGGCGCGAGCCGTACACGCCGGCCGAGCTCGCCGACTTCGCCTCGCTCGCGGCGACCGGGGAGAGCGTCGGGACGCGGGTGCGCTTCGCGATCTCGCCCGGGCTGAGCTTCGACCCGGCGAGTCCGGCGGACGAGTCGCTCCTCGCGCAGAAGATCGCGTCGCTCCACGACGCCGGAGTCCGCGGCTTCGCGCTCCTTCTCGACGACATCACGCAGCCCGGCGCGCCGGTGCTCGACCCGACGGTGCAGGCGCGTCTCGTCGCGCGCTTCGTCGGGATCGTCGACGCCTTCGGCGACGGCAGCGACGCCTGGTTCATCGGTCCGCTCTACGCGGGCAGCGCCGAGGAGATCCTCCACCCGAGCTTCCCCGGGCTCGTCGAGTACCCGGCCCCGCCGCAGGCCTACTGGGACGCTTACGCGGCGCTCGTTCCGCCCGAGGTCCCGGTCCTGTGGACGGGCCCCGGGGTCATCTCGGGATCGATCCCGGGCGACGTCGCGCGCGGCTTCCGCGCACTCGCCCGTCGCCCGGTGATCGCCTGGGACAACGTGCCGGTGAACGACATCTTCCCGCGCGACCTCTTCCTCGGGCCGGTGACCGGACGCGGCGCCGACCTGCCCGGCGTGCTCGACGGCGTCGTCTTCAACCTGATGACCCAGCCGACCGCGGGGCTCGTCGCGGTCGCGACCGGCGCGGACTACCTGCGCGACCCCGGGGGCTACGATCCCGAGGCGTCGTTCGCGCGAGCGGTCGCCGACGTCGGCGGTGCGGCCGCCGCGCCGTTCGCCCGCTTCGCCGACCTCCACCGCGGGCACCCGCTGCTCGACGGCTCGGTCGAGGCACCGGAGCTCGCGGGACGGATCGAAGACGCCTTCGGGCCCTCCGGCTCGCCCGCGGGACGTGCGCGCCTGCGCGGGCACCTCGAGGCGCTCGCGGCGACCGAGGCCGAACTGCGACGCGACGCCGACCCCGCGCTCGTGTCCGAGATCGAGCCCTGGATGGAGAAGACGACGGCGCTCTCGCGCGCGGCCCTGCTCGGGCTCGACGCGCTCGAGGGAAGAGAACCGGCCGAGTCGTTCCGCGCGGCACGCGATGGCGCCGCCGCGCTGCCGGTGCAGGTCGCAGCCGACCGGGTCTCCGAGAGCTTCGCCGCCTTCAACGCGACGACCGCGAAGAACGTCGACCGATTCGCCGACCTCTTCGCCGCGATCGAGGCGGCCCTGGCGCGATGACGACCGCCCGGGTCGGCCGGACGGCGTCCTCGGCGAACGGGCGCCCGGGCATGGCCGAGCACCGCCTCGTCGCGGCGCGCGCACGCACGCAGCCGCGGTCCGCCGTGCGAGCCCCGGTGCGAGGGCGGAGGTGAGCCCGGACGCGATCTCGGCGCTCCTCGGCGCACTCGGGGCCGCGCTCCTCGCCGGAGGCGCCCTGCTCGCGGCGGCGCGCGCGCGCGGCCCGGCCATCCGGCGCGCCGGACTCCTCGTCGCCGGGATCGCCGCACCGGTCGCGCTGCTTCTCCTCGTCGTCGCCGCGATCGGCGACCGCAACCCGACGAGGTTCTACCTGGCCGACGGCGGCGGGCGCCGGGTTCGTCCCTACGTCCACGACCCGGACCTGGGTTCGATCTACGAGCCCGGCAGCCGCTTGCGGGCCGAGAAGCGCGAGGGCGCCGAGACGCTCTACGACGCGACCTACACGATCGACCGCTTCGGCAACCGCGTCACGCCGCCGCCGGTTTCTCCGGATCGACCGGCCGTCGTCTTCTTCGGCTGCTCCTACACCTTCGGCGACGGGCTCGACGACGAGCAGACCCTCCCCTGGCAGTTCGCGGAGGCGGTCGGCCGGCGCTTCGACGTCGTGAACGCCGCCCACTCCGGCCACGGTGCTCACCAGATGCTGCGCATGCTCGAGACGGGTCGTCTCGCCGCACGACTCGAACACGGCGTCGCGCACGCCTTCTACTCGGCGATCGACCACCACCCCGCGCGCGCGGCCGGGCTCGCGCCGTGGGATTTCGAGGGACCGCGCTACGAGATCGACGGTGGCGGCGTCGCCTGGCGCGGTCCGTTCCACGGCCGGGTCGCCGCACGCGCGATCCAGCTCGGCCAGTCGCTGTTCGGGGGCCGCTGGATGCCGCCGTGGCTCGATCGCCCGGTCGACCCGACCGTCGACGACGAGCTCTGGGTGCGCATCGTCGAGCGCTCGGCGACGCTCGTGCGGGAGCGCTGGCACGCGACGCTCACGACGATCGTGTGGGACGCGAACTCCGATCGCGGCGCCCGCCTGGTCGAACTCCTCGCCGCGCGCGGCCTCGACGTGCTTCCTGTGTCCGCGGTCCTGCCGACCGGCAGGGGGCCGGCCGACCTGATCCCCCGGGATTGGCACCCGACCGCGGCGACCGACGCGATCCTCGCCCGCGCGATTGCCGCGCGCTGGTTCCCCGGGGAGGCCCGCGAGGCGATCGCGGGAACTCCCGCCGCGCCCGCCGACGCGCCACCCTGACCCCGTGCGCCCGGGCGGCGCCGACCTCAGAGCGGCACGACGGGCACGCCCTTGCCGTCGAGCTGGACCAGGTGCTCGAGCGTGCCGTACCCGTGGCGGCCGTCCATCTCGAAGCGCGCGAGCGACTCGCAGATCAGGGTCTCGCGGCGGTTGCGGGCCGCACGCATCGGTGCCGACGCGACGATCTCGCAGGTCGCGAGGTGCAGCCCGCCGCCCTCGTCCTCGAGCTCGATGCTCGCCGATCGCGGAAGACGGCCGTCCCCCGTCGTCTCCGTCGAGACCTTCACGGCGCGCAGCGGCTCGACCCGCCCCTCGCGCGAGATCCAGCCGTGGCGGATCTCGACGCCGCCCTCGCCCTCGATCGTCGCGGCCGAGACCGCGACGTCGCTCCCGACGAGGAACGAGACCCGTCGCGACCGAACCGGGGCCTGCCAGTCGCGCACGCCCCAGCTGCGCTCGCGGAATCCGCGGCCCGCGACCCGGTAGGCCTCTCCCGAGACCTGGACGAGGCCGGTCCACGTGCCCGCCTGCTCGAAGCCCTCGCGGGGCGACGGGACGCCGGGGCCGGTCTCGGCGAATCCGGTCGCCGGGGTCTCGGCGACGAAGTCGAGATCCACGATCAGCCGCTCGATGCGGGAGTGGTGCCAGGCCTCGCGGTCGCCCGCGTCGGCGGCCGAGTCGAGGGAATGCGCGGGGCCGTCGTGGGCGATCCTCCACGCGCGAAGCGGCTCGACCAGCTCGATGCGCGCGTCGCCGACCTCCGTCCGCCCGGGGTCGTCGGTGGGGACGGACACGTGGCGGGTCGCGACGAAGCCGCCGTCGGGCAGCCAGAAGTGCAGCCCCGCGTCGGTCATGCCCTCGTTCGGGCGCAGCGCCACGCGCAGCGAACCGGCGAGACCGGAGGCCGGGTCGTGCAGCCAGAACGAGCAGGACTCGCTCCACTGCATCTCCCCGCCTGGCGGATGCGGCCGGTCGTCGGCCGGTGCGACCGCGCGCGTCGTCACTTCGCTTCCGGGAACACGCGGACGAAGGGCCGGACCTCGTAGCGTTCGAACACGCCTTCCACGACGTAGGGATCGCGGGCGGCGAGGTCGCGCGCGGCATCGAGATCCGGCGCCTCGAGGACGACGAGGCTGCCGCGGGGCGTCTTGCCGTCGTCGGCGAAGAGCGGTCCCGCGACCAGGATGCGCCCCTCGCGATCGAGCGGACGCAGGTGTTCGAGGTGGCGAGGCCGCACCTCCGGGCGGCGCTCCGCGCCGCGGGGGCCGTCCTGGCCGAGGATCACGAAGAGGGGCATGGGATCACTCCGTTCGGACGGCGACGCGCCGTCCCGACTCCGCCGACCGATAGCACGCGTCCGCGATCGCCACCGCGGCCGCGCCGTCGCGCACGTCGACCGGCGGGGCGACGCGACCCGCGGCCACGTCGGGGAACAGGCGCAGGATCGCGAGCACCGTCGGGACGTCGGGGACCCGTTCGTCGAGCTCGCGGGCGCGGCCGCGCAGCAGCGAGACCTCCCCGTGCACGTGGTCGGCGACCAGTTGCGCGTCGCGGGCGACCACGCGGATCGACCCGGCCCGGCCCTCGGTGGCGCGCGAGCCGGCGACCGTCGCGAGCACCGACGGGCCGGAGGCCGGCCCCATCCGGATCGCCGCGACGAAGGAGTCCTCCGTCCGCCGCGTCGTGACGCGCTCGACGAGACAGGAGACCTCGACCGCCTCCCGGCCGGTCAGCAGGCGCAGGAGATCGAAGGAGTGGACGCCGGTGTGGAGCACGTTTCCGCCGCCGGCAAGCGACGGGTCGTCGAGCCAGTCGAGGCGGCTCGGCTCGAATCCCTGCGTGAGCTCGACCTGGCCCACGGGCCCGACGCGGTCGAGCAGCTCCCGCACCCGCTCGACCGTCCCGTTGAAGCGCAGCGTGTGCCCGACCATGCAGGGCAGCCCGCTCGCGATCACGGCGTCGCGCACGCGGAAGGCCGCGGCCGCGCTCGTGGCGAGCGGCTTCTCGACGAGCAGCGGCTTGCGTTCGCGGATGCAGGCCCCGACGAGTTCCTCGTGGATCGACGGGGGTGCCGCCGAGACCACGGCCCGCACCTCCGGATCGGCGACGAGTTCCCGGGCCGAGCGGTGGAAGCGGACGCCGAGATCGCCCGCGAGCGCGCGTCCGGCCGCTTCGTCGCGCCGGCAGATCGCGGCGACCCGCAGGCCCGGGACGTCGTGGAGCGCGTGCGCGAGGTAGCGCGCCCCGTGCTTGCCCGTGCCGACGATCCCGATCGGCAGCGCCGCGCCGACCGCGGCCGAGCGGACCGGCCCGCCGCCGGCCAACCCGCTCAGTCCTTCCCGCCCCGGGGCCCGAGGCCGCCACCCGGCGCGCCGAGGCCGCTCTCGGCCGGGCGCGCCTCGCCGCGGGCCGCGAGCAGGCGGGCGAACACCGCGGGGTCGGACAGCGCCTCGCGGAAGCGTCCGGTGCCCGCGTCGACCGGTTGCCGGATCGAGGCCTCCGCCTCGGCCTGCAACTTGTACTTCTGGAATCCGTACGCGGCCGACGGGTGACGTCCGACCTCCGCCGCGAAGGCGAGCGCTCGCTCCTCGAGGGCCGCGGGCTCGACCACCTCGTCGAGCAGGCCGACCGCGAGCGCATCGTCGGGCGAGAACGACTCCGCGCGCAACAGCACCCGGCGCGCGTCGCCGTGCACGAGGCCCTGCCGCGCGATCTGGAAGGCTCCGTTCGGGAGCGGCAGCCCGAGCGCCGTCTCGGTGACCCCGATCTTGAACGGTCCGCGGGAGGCGATGCGGAAGTCGCAGGCGAGCATGAGGATCGCGCCGCCCGCGAGCGCGTGGCCGCCCACCATCGCGACCGTCGGCTTGCCGACGCGCCACAGCCGGTGGATGCCGTCGTCGGCACCTCCCAGCGTCGCGAGCATCTCGCGCCCCCCGCCGGACATCTCCTTCAGGTCGAGGCCGGCGGAGAAGAAGCGGCCGCTTCCCGCGACGACGACGGCGCGGACGGAAGCGTCTTCGTCGGCGGCCGAGGCCTCGGCGAACAGCGCCTGCAGGAGCTCCCCGTTGATCGCGTTGGCCGGCGGACGATCGATGCGCAGCAGCCGGACGCCTCCCTCGTGCTCGGATCGGTGGATGTGCATGGCCCGGCCGTAGCAGAGCGTCCGGGCCGCGCGCCCGCCGCGGCCGGATCCCGGCTTGCCCGCGACGGGCCGGCCAGCGATGGTCCCCCCGATGCACCGCGATCCCGTCCTGCGCCTGCTCGAGGAGTACCGGGGGCACCACCCGGGGGAGGCGGCGACCGTCGAGCGGACGCTGGACCTGGTCCGTGCCCACGAGGACTGCCTGCGTCGCACCTGCCTGCCGGGCCACCTGACCGGGTCCGCATGGGTGGTGTCCGACGATCGCGAGAGCGTCCTGCTGACCCACCACCGCAAGCTCGGGCGCTGGCTGCAGGTGGGCGGCCATGCCGACGGGGATCCGGACCTGCTCGCGGTCGCGCTGCGCGAGGCACGCGAGGAGTCGGGCCTCGAGCGCCTCGTCCCCTGGCGGCCGGCGGCGGGCGCGGTCCGTCTGCTCGACCTCGACGTCCACCCGATCCCGGCCCACGGCGGGGAGCCGGCCCACGATCACCACGACCTGCGCTTCCTGCTCCTGGCGGAGCCGGGCCAGGCGCTCCGGATGAGCGAGGAGTCGATCGACCTGCGGTGGGTCCCGGTGCGCGACCTGCGCGCCTTTGCCGACGAGGAGAGCCTGCTCCGCATGGCAGCGAAGGCCGCGGCCCTGTTCGCACGGGTCTGACGCGCCGCGGCTCGGCCCGGGCCCCCCGGGCCCGCGAGGCCGCCAGGACGACCTTGACCGGGCTCGGCCGGGTGTTAATCCGGAACTGACTGGTCAGTTCCGTTTTGGACCGGCTTCGGACATCGCCCCGAGAACCATGCCCCCCGGACGACAGAAGAGCGACGACAAGCGCGAGGCGATCCTCGCCGCCGCCTCCGTCGAGTTCGCCGAGCGGGACTTCCACCAGGTCCTGATGGACGAGGTCTCGGCCCGGGCCGGCGTCGGCAAGGGCACCCTCTACCGCTACTTTCCGACCAAGGAGGAATTGTTCATCGCGACGGTCTTTCGCGGGATCGACCAGTTCCACCAGCAGTTCCTGCGGGTGCTCGCCGAAAAGGCGCCGATCGAGCGGATCCTGACCGACGCCGTCACGCGCGTCCTCGAGTACTTCGCGGGGCGCGGCGAGGTGATCTCGCTGGTCCAGCGCTACGAGCACCGGCTGCCGCGAGCCGACGCCGAGAGCTGGCACCAGCGCCGCAACGAGACCCGCACGGCGATCGCCGCGGCACTCGAACGCGAGTGCGCGGGTGGCCGGCTGCGCGGGATCGACCCGCGACTCGGAGCGGAGCTCCTGCTCGGCATGGTGCGAGCCGCGATCGGCGGCGCGCTGCCCGAGCGCGCGCCCGACGAGGTCGCGCGCGACGTGGTCGGCGTCTTCCTCGACGGAATGCGCGGCAGCCGCGCGGCCCAGCGTCGGCCGACGCTGCGCGCCGTCGAGGGTGCTCGCGGGGGGCGGCCGTGAGGACGTCCGCCTCGCTCCGGATCGGGATCGCCGCATGCGCGATCGCCGTCGCGGGATGCGGTGCGGGTCGCGGCGGCCGGGCCGAGGAGGCCGCGGCCGCGAAGGCGAGCCCGACGCCCGCTCCGGTGGCGGTCACCGCGACGGTCGTCGACCGTCGCCGCGTCGAGCGCACGATCGACTTCGTCGGCACGCTGAACGCCAACGCCGAGGCCTCGGTCGCCTCCGAGGTCGACGGCCGGCTCACCGCGATCCAGGCCGACCTGGGCGACCAGGTCGCCCGCGGCCAGACGCTCGCGACGATCGACTCCTCGGAGCTCTCGGCCCGCCTGCGCGAGGCGGAGGCGAGCCTCGTGCGGCGGACCAACGACGCGAAGCGCGCCGAGCAGCTGCGCGGCCGCGGCGTCATGTCGCAGCAGGAGTACGACGCGATCGCGAGCGACCTCGGCGTCTCACGTGCCCGACGCGACCTGCTCGCGATCCAGGTCTCGAACACGAGGATCAAGGCCCCCTTCGACGGTCGGATCGCGAAGCGCAAGGCCGAGGTGGGCGACTACGTGCGCACCGGGACGCCGATCTTCGTGCTCGTCGCCGACGACCCGCTGCGCCTGCGAGGCGAGGTCCCGGAACGCTTCGCCTCGGAGATCGCGACCGGGCAGGAGGTCCGCGCGACCGTCGAAGCCCTGCCCGGCGAGACCCTGCTCGGGAAACTGACGCGCATCAGCCCCGCCTCGAACACGACGAGCCGCGCGCTCGCGGTCGAGGCGCTGGTGCCGAATCCCGGCGGGCGCCTCAAGACCGGCTTCTTCGCGAAGGCCGACATCCTCACCCGGTCCGACGCGGAGGCGATCGTCGTGCCGATCGAGGCCCTGGTCTCGTTCGCCGGGGTGACCCGCGTGTTCCTCGTCGACGCCGACGGCACGGTGCACGGACGCGAGGTGACTCCGGGCCTGCGCCGCGGAACGGGCGTCGAGATCGTCCGCGGCCTCGAACCCGGCGACCGGGTCGCGACGAGCGGCCTCGGCCGCCTCGCCGAGGGAACCCGGGTCGTCGTCCGCGCGGACGCCGCGCCGGACCCGCCGGCCGCCCCGGACGGGGACGCCGCACCCGCGACGGCGCCGGCCGCCGCGAATCGCCGCACCGACGGCGGAGAGGAGCGTCCCTCGTGAAGCTCGCCGAGGTCTGCATCCGCCGCCCGGTCTTCGCGACCATGCTGGTCACGCTCTTCGTCGTGCTCGGGCTGCTGTCGTACCAGAGCCTCGGCGTCGACCTGTTCCCGAACGTCGACTTCCCGATCACGACCGTGACGGCGACGCTGAAGGGCGCCTCCGTCGAGGAAGTCGAGACCCGCGTGACGAAGCCGATCGAGGAGGCCGTCAACACGATCGAGGGCATCGACGAGCTGAGTTCGGTCACCAAGGAAGGCTTCTCGCGCGTGCTCGTCCAGTTCGTGCTCGAGCGCAGGAATTCCGAGGCTGCCCAGGACGTGCGCGACAAGGTCGCGACGATCCTGACGAAGCTGCCGCAGGGCATGGACCCGCCGGTGGTCGCCAAGTTCGACCTCGACGCCTCGCCCGTCATGCGCATCTCCGTGTCGGGCGAGCGCGATCCGCGCGAACTCACGGAGATCGCGCGCAAGCGGATCAAGGAGGACATCGAGACCCTCGGGGGCGTGGGCTCCGTCACGATCATCGGCGGCCGCGAGCGAGCCGTGCAGATCCAGGTCGACACCGACAAGCTCGACGCGTACAACCTCTCGATCGCGCAGGTCCGGCGCGCGCTCCAGGGCCAGAACATCGAGGTTCCCGGCGGACGCATCGACCAGGGATCGCGCGAGCTCGTGCTGCGGACGATGGGGCGCATCGAGCGGGTCGAGGACTTTCCCGACCTCATCGTGGGGCGCCTCGGCGACCGCCCGGTCATGCTGCGCGACATCGCGACGGTCGAGAACGGGATCGTCGAACCGCGCTCCTTCTCGAGCCTCGACGGCGCGACCGCGGTCACGCTGGAGGTCCGCAAGCAATCGGGCTCGAACACGGTCGCGATCATCGACAAGGTGAAGAGGCGTCTCGACGAATTGCGGCCGTCGATCCCGGCCGACATCAAGTACGAGGTCGTGAAGGACCAGAGCCGCTTCATCCGCAAGTCGATCGACGAGGCGACCTTCCACCTCGTGCTCGGCGCCTTTCTCGTCGCGATCTCCACCATGCTCTTCATGGGCGACCTGCGCTCGACCCTGATCGCCGCCGTCGCGATCCCGGCCTCGATCGTGTCGACCTTCACGGCGATCAGGCTGCTCGGCTTCACCGTGAACAACCTGACCCTGCTCGCACTCATCCTCTCGGTCGGCATCGTGATCGACGACGCCGTGGTCGTGCTCGAGAACATCTTCCGCCTCATGGAGGAGGAGGGCATGGGCCCGGTCGAGGCGGCGATCCAGGGCACGCGGGAGATCGGTCTCGCCGTCATGGCGACGACGCTGTCGCTGGTCGTGATCTTCGTCCCGATCGCCTTCATGTCGGGCCGCACCGGGCGCTTCTTCAACGAGTTCGGCATCACGACCGCGGTCGCGATCCTGTTCTCGATGCTGATCTCCTTCACGCTGACCCCGATGCTCTGCTCGCGCTTCCTGCGGGTGAAGAAGCCGGGCGACGGCTCTTCGGCGAAGGAGCGGGGCTTCTACAAGGCGATCGAGCGCGCCTACGGCGCGATGCTGCGCTGGTCGCTCGCCCACCGGTGGGTCATCGTGCTGGCGACGATCGCGACGATCTGGTCGACCGGCCCGATCTTCCGCGCGGTCGGCAAGGACTTCCTTCCCACGGACGACCAGTCCGAGTTCGAGGTCATCATCACGACCCCCGAGGGATACACCCTCGACCGCAGCACGAGCGCCTTCCGGGAGATCGCCGGCCGGCTGCGGGGGCTCCGTGGCGTGAAGCACACGCTGATCACGATCGGCGACACCTCCGGCCAGGTCGCGCAGGGCGAGGGGGACGTCACGACCGGCGGCATCTACGTGCGCCTTTCCGAGCTCGAGGACCGCGACTTCACCCAGTTCGACGTGATGGCCGACGCAAGGCGCATCATGTCGGAATATCCCGACCTGCGCGCCAGCGTGCAGGGCGTGAACGCGTTCGCCGGCGGCGGAAACCGCATGACCGACTTCGAGTTCGACCTGGTCGGGCCCGAGCTCGACCAGCTCCAGGCGATCGGCGACCGGATCATGGCAGGGATGCAGAAGGTGCCCGGCTTCGTCGACGTCGACTCGACGCTCGCGCTGCGCAAGCCCGAGCTGCGGGTCCACATCGACCGCAAGAAGGCCGCCGACCTCGGGCTCCGGGTCGAGGACATCGCGGGGGCGCTGCGGACGCTGGTCGGCGGGGAACCCGTTTCGAAGTACAAGGAAGGCGACGAGCAGTACGACGTGTGGCTGCGCGCGGGACGCTTCGACCGCGACGACCCCCACGCGATCTACAACCTGTCGGTCGCGCGCCCCAACGGCGAGCTCGTCCGGCTCTCGAACGTCGTCACGCTCGACGAGGAGCGCGGCCCCGCGCAGATCGACCGGTTCTCCCGCCAGCGCAAGCTGACGGTGGTCGCGAACCTCGTGAAGCTGCCGC
Source organism: bacterium (assembly GCA_018970825.1). Lineage (GTDB taxonomy): Bacteria > Desulfobacterota > Binatia > UBA12015 > UBA12015 > REEB422. Next base: position 12,348 of record JAGWVP010000035.1, read on the forward strand.
TCAGCGACGCGATCGCCGCGGTCAA
>JAGWVP010000662.1 GCA_018970825.1 bacterium
GGGCAGGCGGAAGTCGAGAAGCGCCAGGTCGAAGGCCCGGCCGGCGATCGCGGAGCGCGACTCGGCGACGCCGCCTGCGACCGTGACCAGCGCGCCCGGGATCTCGGTCTCGATCTCGTCCCGGATGAGTTCGGCGTGGCGCGGATTGTCCTCGACGAGCAGGATCGACAGGCCGATCGTCGGCGGGTTCACGCGCCATCCTCCGGGAGCGGCAGGGCCACCGTGAAGGTCGATCCGCGTCCGGGCGCACTCTCGACGTCGATCCGCCCACCGTGTCGTTCGACGATCCGCTTCGCGATCGCGAGTCCGACCCCGTGCCCCGGCTGCGCGACACCGCCCACCGTCTGGTTCGGGGACCGGTGGTACAACTGGAAGATCCTCTGTATCTGGCGCTCGTCGATCCCGATGCCGTTGTCGCGCACCCGGTACGTCACCTCGCCTCCCCGCCTCTCGCCTTCGACGTCCACCCGCGCCGGGTGATTCTCGCCCACGTACTTGCAGGCGTTGTCGAGCAGGTTGTCGAACACATGGCGCATCTTCGCGGGGTCCGCAAAGGCCGCGGGGAGGGGCCCGACCGAGACCCGGATCCCGCGCCGCTCGACCTCGTGCCCGAGCCGCCGAAACGACTCCCGGACGATCGCGTCGACGTCCACCCACTGCCGGGCCTCCCCCTCCTCCTCGCCCACGCGGAACAGCGACAGCAGGTTCTCCAGCATGCGGCTCATGCCGCGGGAGTCGTCGAGCAGGTGGTCGGCGTAGCGACGGCCCCGGGGCGAGAGCTTGTCTCCTTCGGTCGAGATCAGCTTGGCCGCCGTCTCGGTCGCCGCGACCGAGACGTTCTTCAGGTCGTGGGTGACGATGTGGACCAGGTCCTCGATCTCGCGGTGCGCGCGCTCGAGTTCCGAGGTGCGCTCGGCGACCCGGCGCTCGAGCGTGCGGTTCTGCTCCTCGATCCGGGCGCCGACCTCGACCAGGCTCGCGTTCGCGGACTTCAGGTGATCGGCGAGCGTGCCCGCCACCCAGGCGACCGCGAACAGGAAGATGAAGGGGGCCACCAGCGAGACGGCGACGGCGGTGGGCGCGTAGTGATGCCGCCAGATCCCGTCGGCCTGCGGCACGATCCCGCTCGCCTCGAGGGCGACCAGGAGTGCGAAGGCGAGCGCCGAGAAGCCCGCGAGCAGGAGCGCCGTGCGCCGCGAGTCGTTCACCGCGGCGAAGGTCACGAGGCCCGCGTACGCGAGCGCCCCGTAGGGCGCGTCGATCCCGCCGACGAAATGGACGAGCAGGGTCAGCATCGCGATGTCGACCGCCCAGTGCGCGAAGAAGTGGGCCGTCGGAAAGTCCGACCGACGGCCGGCGATCCAGTAGACGCCGTTCAGCCCGGCGAGGACGGCGAGGATGGCCGTACCCGTCCAGGCGTGCCCGGTCGGGAACAGACCCGCCGACGCGAGCCCGAGGAACATGATCGCGAAGGCGACGCAGAGCGCGACGCGGAACGCGAGCCCCTCGGCGAACAGGCGCCGGCGCTCGGAGAGCGCGAGGTCGGCGCCCGTCGTCACGACGACGCCTCGCCCTCGCGCGCGGCCGCGACCGGCTGCGCGGCGACGGCGAGACGACCCGCCGCGCGCGCATCGTCGAGCGCCGCCTGGAAGGGGCCGGCGCCGCATCGGGCGGACTCGGGTCCGATCGGCTCGCCGACTTCGAGCGCGATCCGGGCCCGCGCGCTCGGCACGGAGAGGAGCGCCCGCAGCCGAACCCGGGCGCCCCGGTCCGCCACGACCGAAAGAGGCACGGCGCACGCCCGCGCGCTCTCGACCATCCTGGGGAAGGCGTCCCCCACCCGCCCGTAGGGCCCGTGCCCGTCGACGGCAATCCCCATCGGCTCCTTCGAACGAAGGATGCGCTGCAGGTCGCGCAGGCGTTCGGCGGAGCTGCGCCGGTGAAGCAGGAGCGTGCGTC
>JAGWVP010000036.1 GCA_018970825.1 bacterium
CGACGGGCTCGGAGCGCCCGCCGCCTCCGACGGTGGCGCGGAGCCGCCGACGGAGAGACCCGAGAGCCTCGCGGACCAGCGACTGCTCGTCGCCGAGGCGTTGCGACAGACCACGACGGGCAACAGCGCCTACGAGTCCACCGAGGCGCTGTTGCGGGCATGGGGAACCAAGCCGCTCTCGGCGCGGGAGTCGGCGCGGCCGACGATCGACCTCGCGGCGATCGGGCGCATGCGCGGTCTCGAGTATCTCCCGGTCACCGGCAACCTGAACCTGCTCCGCTCCCTCGACCTGCCGGCGATCCTCGAGGTGACGACCGACGACGGTTCGTCGCAGCGTTTCGTCGCCGTGACGCGTCTCGACGACGAGGTCGCACACGTGCTCGCCGGCCGCGCGGTCGTCGACGTGTCGCCGATCGTGCTCGCGGAGTCGTGGTCCGGACGCGCCCACCTCTACTGGAAGGACCTGAAGGGCATGGGCGCGATGCGGGCGGGATCGAGCGGCAAGCGCGTGCGGAGGCTGCATGCGCTGCTGCGGGCGGCGGGTGTCTACGAAGGGCCGGATGCGACGGTGTTCTCGGCGGAGACGGCCGACGCGGTCACGCGCTTCCAGCGCTCGCGCAGGCTGCCCGCCGACGGCAAGGCCGGCCCGATGACGATGATCGCGCTCTACCAGTCGCTCGCCGACGACGGCGTCCCGCGCCTCGCGGTCGCCCCGGTGCAGTCGGTGCTCGAGCCGGCACCGCAGGCCGCAGCTGCCGAGCCCAGGGCGGACGGAGGCGGGAATTGAGCACGATCCTCGACGTCCTGCGCAAGGCGCAGGAGGACGCGCGCAGCCGGTCGAGCCGTCAGCGGATCGATCCCGGCGACCTGCCCGACCTGGTGCTCGACCGCGACCGTCCGCGGCGGCGCTTTCGCCCGTGGATGCTCGCCCCGATCGCGCTCGTCGTGCTCGCCGGCGCCGCGGGCGGGATCTTCCTCACCGACGGAGCCCGCGTCCCCCGCGCGCGGCGGGGCAGCCAGGACGGCGGAGCCGTGGCGGCGAAAGCGACCGCGCCCGAGGTTCTCCCGACCTCGCCCGAGATCCCGGCGGGCGCGATCGCGAAGGCGGCGCCCGCGCCCGCCGTGCAGGCTCCCGCGGCCCCGCCCGCGAGTGCTTCCGCTCCGGCGGAAAGCCCGCCTTCGGCCGCGGCTCCGACGGCGGAGCGCGCGGGGGCACCCGCTCCTGCCAAGGCAGCCGCAGTCGCGGCTCCCGGGGCGACCCCGCGGGTCGCAGCCACGCGCATCCCGGTCGGGCGACCGGCAACCGAGGAGCACTCCCTCGCCGGGGCCCCGGTCGGCGTGCCCCGGCCCCCGTCGTATCTCGAGAAGCGGGTCGGCCCGAGCGGCAAGGCGGAGACGCACCTGTTGCCGGTCGAGCGACCGCGATTCGCGGGCGATGAGCCGCGGGTCGTGCAGCCGCCCGCGCCGCAGCAGCGCAAGCCTCCGCTCGTGCGACACTCGGACGAGCTTCCCGCCGGGGAAGCCGAACCGGCCCCCGGGGCCGAAGCGGGCGATCCTTCCGTCGTGCCCGGGGACGGGCCCGACCCGCGGGGGCCCGTTCCTCCGAGGACGGCCCGCGAGCCTGCGCCCGAGGTGCGGCGCCTGCCGAGCGGGCTGCCGGAGGTCGAGGTCAACATCGTGCAGTGGTCGCCCGCCGCCGACCGGCGCTTCGCCTTCGTCCGAGTCGACGGCAGCACGATGGTGAAGGTGCGGGAGGGCGACGAGGTGGGCGGACTGCGCGTCGTCCGCATCCACCCCCAGGGCGTCGAACTCGCACAGGACGACGGCCGCTGGATCCTGCGCACCGACTGATCGCGGGCCGACGGGGGGCGATGCGGCTGCCCCGGGCCCCGGCGCGGCTCAGCCGCGCATGATCATCCCGCCGTCGACGCAGAGGATCTGGCCCGTCACCATCCGGCTCTCGTCGGAGGCGAGGAAGACGGCGGCGCCGCACATGTCGTCGGCCTCGAGCGGCTGCTTGATCGCCATCATCATGCTCACGATGACGTCGATCATCTCCTTCGGCACGCTCTTCCTGGTCGCCTCGGTCATTGTCGGGCCGGGCGAGATCGCGTTGCAGCGGACCCCGTGCGGGCCGCCGGTCGCCGCGATGAAGTGGGTCATCGCGTTGATGGCGGCCTTCGTCACGCTGTAGTGGAAGCTCGGCAGCTGGTCCTCGTGCGGTACGTAGAAGGTCGTGTAGGCCGCGTCGCTGCTCTGGGTGATGATCGATCCCTTGCCCTGCTTCTTCATGTGCGGGTAGACCGCCCGGCAGGAAAGCCAGGAGCCGAAGTAGTTCACCGCGAAGATCTTCTTCAGGTAGTCGAAGCTGTGGTTCGCGTTGTCGATGTCGTAGTAGATCGCGGCGTTGGCGATCAGGGTGTCGATCCGCCCCCACTTCGCGAGGACCGCATCCGCCATCGCGATCGAGTTCTTCTCGTCGGACACGTCGACCGGGACGAAGACCGCGTCGGCGCCGGTCGCGCGGATCGACGCGGCGACCGCCTCGCCCTTCTCCCGGTTCAGGTCGGCGACGGCGACCCGGGCGCCCTCGGCCGCGAAGCGGCGCGCATAGGCCTCCCCGATGCCCTGGCCGGCGCCGGTGATGATCGTCACGTTGTTCTCGAGCTTCACGAGGGTCTCCTTCGCCGGCCGTGCCCGCCTTCGTCGGGCGGCGGACCGCTCCTATCACGAGGCCCCGCCCCGGAATCCAGCGGGCCCGACCTCGCGGGGGACTCCCCGGCGCAGGTCGAGGCTTGACAGCCCCTCGTTCGACCGGCAAAACGAAGGCGACCGATCGGTCGGTCGCCATGAGTCCACGATGAGTGCCGTCGCAGCCGAACAGCCGGGCGAGCCGAGCTCGCGAGACCGCATCCTCGACGCGGCCGAGGGGCTGTTCGCGCGCCGCGGCTATGCAGGAGTGGGACTTCGCGAGCTCGCGGACCTGGTCGGGCTCGGCAAGTCGTCGCTCTTTCACCACTTCGAGAGCAAGCCGCAGCTCTACGCGGCGGTCTGCGCTCGGATCCTCGCCCGCATCTCCGAGGGGGTCGACCGGAGCCTCGCCGCGGGAGGCTCGCCGATGGAGCGCCTCGAGCGCGTCGTCGACGACCTCCTCGACCTGCTCGCCGCCCAGCCCAACGACGCGCGAATCCTCCTGCGCTCGCTCTTCGAGGACGACGAACTCGCGGGCGAAACGAGAGAGGAGCTCGAGGGCCGCGAGTTCACGGCACGCATCATGTCGTCGATCTCGGCCCTGCTGCGAGAGGGCATGGAAGCGGGGCAGTTCCGGTCGGTTCACGTTCCCGGTCTGCTGCTGAGCCTGATCGGCCAGACCGTCTTCCCGTTCGCCTCGGGCGAGTTCGGGCAGGAGATCCTCGGCAAGGATCCCTTCGACCCCTCGGAGGTCAAGCGGCGCAAGCGAGAGGTGCGCGACCTCCTGCGCCACGGACTTCTCGCGCCGGCAGGGCGCTGACTCGTCGAGAACGCGGCCCCGGGACGACCGGAGCCCCAAGGAGAGATTCGCACATGGAGAAGATCCTTCCCGAATACCGGCGCCAGATCGGCAGCTTCGAGGTCGTCGACATCGACGAGAAGCAGGTCGAGCGGCTGCGCGGCGAGCTCGACGTCGACGTCCCGCTCGACCTGCGCTGGACCTGGAACTACGCGAGCGAGGTCGAGGAACTCCGGGCGCTCTACGAGCGCGGCAAGCGCGGGCAGTGGAACGCCGAGGAGGACATCGACTGGTCGGCTCCGTTCGGCCGCGACGAGTGGTTCCTCCCGCGCGAGAACCTCCTCCTCCTGCCGACGATCCTGACGATGATGGGCAAGGACGAGGCGACCTGCCGGGAGGCCGCCTTCGACGAGTTCGCCTTCACCATGTCGCAGCTCCTCCACGGCGAGCAGGCGGCGCTCCAGATCTGCGGCCAGCTGACCAACGCCTGCCCGACGATGGACGCGAAGTTCTACGCGGCGTCCCAGGTCGCCGACGAGGCGCGCCACGTCGAGGTGATCGCGAAGTTCCTCCAGCGCAAGGTCGGCACGATCTACCCGATCGGCGGCACGCTGAAGGTGCTGCTCGACCGGCTGCTCGAGGCGCCGACGTGGAAGACCAAGACGCTCGGCATGCAGACGCTCTTCGAGGGCGTGGCGGTCGGCATCTTCGACATGATCCAGAAGAACTGCTCGAACCCCTTCCTTTCCGACCTGATCCGCCGGGTGAAGCAGGACGAGGCGCGCCACGCGGCCTTCGGCATTCTCACGATGCGCCGCACGGTGCGGGAGTGCTCGCAGGAAGAGATGCACGAGATGGAGGACTTCGCGTACACGATCCTCGAGGCGCTGAACGCGAACCAGCAACTCGACATGCTCCACGTGCTCGGTCCGAAGTACGGGCTCGACGCGGGGAACGTCGTCTCGATGATGCTCTCGATCCCGGACTGGGCGAAGCTGAACAGCGATCTCTTCATGCACACGGTGGTTCCGAACCTCACGCGGCTCGGTCTCATCACCGAGCGCACCGAGGGGCGCTACCGCGAGCGCGGGATCCTGTTCGGGGACCGCTTCGGCTCGGGCATCGACGCCGACGTGCAGGCGAGCATGAACTGAGACTCGCTTCCCGTCCGCCGACTTCACGGGGGCCCGGTCGCGAACGCGGCCGGGCCCCTCGTGCGTGCGGAACCGCGACGGCTCAGCCGGCTCGGCGCGCGAGGAAGTCGCGGATCGTCGAGAGGAGCTCGCGCGGCCGGTCGAAGTGGACCATGTGGCCCGCGCCGGGAATCTCGGCGAACTCGACGTCCCGGAAGCAGCCGAGTCGACGCGAGAGATCGTCCGGGTCGAGGTAGACGGCGCCGGGCCGGTGGCGCCAGAACTCCCCCGACTCGCCGCCGTGGACGACCAGCGTCGGTACCGCGATCCGGCGCCAGAAGGCCATCTGGTAGTCGAGGTGGAACGGGCCGGAGACCGCCATCGTCGCGAGCATGGGGTCGAACTTCCACTCGAGCTTTCCGTCCTCGCGGGCGCGGGTCCCGAGTCGGGCGAGCGAGCGGGCGCGCTCGTCGGGCAGGCGCGGGTTGCGCGCGCGCAGGCGTTCGTAGGCGGCATCGAGGTCGTCGAGGCCGGGCGGCCCCGCGATCGCCTGGTCGATGCGTCGGAAGCCGGCGACCGCCCACGCGAGCTCCTCGTCCATGTTCGGCGGGGGAGGCCCGAGGCCCTCGACGATGACGGCCGCCCGGGGCGCGTCGGGGAAGCAGCCGCAGTAGTTCGCGACCACCTCGCCGCCCATCGAGTGCCCGACGACGACCGGCCGCTCGAGACGCAGCGCGCGCACGAGGTTGTGCAGGTCCAGCACGAACTGGCCGACGTGGTAGTAGGGAGTGGTCTCGCTGTCGCCGTGGCCGCGCAGGTCGAGGGCGAGCACGCGCCAGCGGTCGAGGAGCCCGCGCGCGAGGTCGTCGAAGGAGTGGGAGTGGTCGCGCAGCCCGTGCACGACGACGAGCGGGGGCGCGGACGGGTCGCCCCACTCGCGGACGTGGATCCGCAGCGCGCCGCTGCGGAAGAATCGCTCGGTGTACTCGGCCATGGTCCGCCCGGCGGGTCTTCCCGCACGCTCCGAGGGCCCGGCGACTTCCCGCCGTGCCCTCGTCCTCCGGGAAAACACGGCAGGCGGCGGGAGTCGAGGCCGCCGAGCGGCCTCGTTGCGGCGCTTCGGCCGTCACGGGTATCGTCGAGGTCCGATGCCGCTCGCCCCGTTTCGCATCGGCCCGGTCGAGGTCTCGCCGGGTCTCGTGCTCGCGCCCATGTCGGGCGTGACGGACGCGGCGTTCCGGCGGCTCGTGCGCGAGTGCAGCCCGGGGGCGGTCGGGCTCGTCGTGAGCGAGTTCGTCTCGATCGAGGGGCTCACCCGCCGCGATCTGAAGACGCTTCGCATGCTCCGCTACGACCCCGGCGAGCACCCGATCGGCATCCAGATCTTCGGTTCGGACGTCGACCGGATGGCCGAGGCCGCGGCGATGGTGCAGGAGACCGGCGTCGACCTGGTCGACATCAACTGCGGCTGCCCGGTGCCCAAGGTCGTGAAGCGGGGCGGCGGGGCGGAACTCCTGCGCCGGATCGACCACCTCGAGGAGATCCTGCGCGCCGTGCGGCGGGAGATCTCGATTCCGCTCACGCTCAAGTTCCGCACCGGCTGGGACGAGTCCTCGATCGTGTGCGTGGACGTCGCCCGGATGGCCGAGGCCGCCGGCGTGCAGATGGTGACCGTGCACGGCCGGACCCGCGTCCAGCTCTACGCCGGCGCGGCCGACTGGGAGCGGATCGCCGAGGTGAAGCGCGCGGTCTCGATCCCGGTCGTCGGCAGCGGCGACGTCGTGAGCGTCGCGACCGCGCGCTCCCGCATCGAGCGCGGCGGGGTCGACGGGGTCGCGATCGGGCGGGGCGCGATGGAGAACCCGTGGCTGTTCGCGCAGGTCGCGGCCGACCTGCGGGGCGAGGAGGCCCCGGCGCCCACCGTGTCGCAGAGGTTCGCGGCCCTGAGGCGCTACCGCGAGCTGCTCGACGAGGCCTACCCGGAGAAGGTGACATCGGCCCGGCTGCGCGGCATGGCCTGTCGCATCTCCCGCGGCTTCCCAGGCTGCGGCGCGCTGCGCGAGGCCGTGTCGCGGACGCGCCGAAGCGACGAGCTGCTCGAGGTTCTCGCGCTCTTCGAGGCGGGCGAGGCGATGCCCGGAAAGCCGCCGGTCGTCACCGCGCGGAGCGCCGCGTGAGCGAGGCGCGGGAGGGTGGGCGCCGGGGGCTCATTCCGTCGGCGAGCGTGCTGCTGCTGCGCGACGGCCCCGACGGCGTCGAGACCTTCGTCGTCGTGCGTCATCGCCGCAGCAGCTCCTTCGCCGGCATGCTGGTCTTCCCGGGAGGCCAGGTCGACGACGCGGACGCGGCCCCGGACCTGCTCGCGCGGTGCTCCGACCTCGACCCCGAGCAGGCGGCCCGCCGCCTCGCCGGACGGCTTTCGCCGCCGGACCGCGCCCTCGCCCAGTACGTGGGCGGCCTCCGCGAGCTCTTCGAGGAAGCGGGCGTGCTGCTCGCACGCAAGGATGGCGACTGGCTCGCACCGGGACGCGGCGTGCCCTCGCTCGAGGAGATGAGGCACTCGCTCCACGAGGGATCGACGGACCTGCTGGCGCTGTCGCGCGAGCACGGCTTCGAGCTCGCCCCCGGGGCTCTCTCCTTCTTCGCGCACTGGATCACGCCGGAGCAGGTCGCGACGCGCTTCGACACGCGCTTCTTCGTCGCGACGCTTCCGCCCGGGCAGGAGGCCCGGCACGACGGCCGCGAGACGAGCTCGGGGGAGTGGCTGCGGCCCGCCGAGGCGCTCGCGCGCTACCGGCGCGGCGAGGCGCAGCTCGTGCCGCCCACCTTCGTTCTGCTGTCGGAGCTCGCCCGTCTCCCCGACGCGGCGTCGGCACACGCGGCGGCGGTCGCGCGGGAGGTGACGACCATCCTGCCGCGCTGGTTCGGTGCGCCCGACGGCTCGACCGCGTTTCTCTACCCCGGGGACGTCGCCTACGAGGGCGGCGAGGTCGATCGGCCCGGGCCGCGTCGCAGGCTGGTCGTCCGGGACGGGCTGTTCGAGGAAGTCGTCGCCGACTGAGGTGGACGAACCCCGCGGGATTGCGCCCCCGGGTCGGCCGTACTAGGCCGGGGTCATGTCCGCGCGACGCTTCGACATCTTCGTCGGCAAGGAATACCTCAAGTTCAACGCGGCGCACTTCATCGCGTATCCCGGCTTCCGCGAGCGCCTGCACGGCCACAACTACCACGTCACCGTGCGGATCGAGGGGGAACTCGGCCCCGACGGGTACGTGCTCGACTTCGGCGTCGTGAAGCGCGCGACCAAGCGCGTCTGCGAGTCGCTCGACGAGTTCACGATCCTGCCCGCCGGGAGCGACTGCCTCGACATCCGGGAGCAGGGCGGCTCGGTCGAGGTCGTCTGGCGCGACGACGGGTCGCGCTTCGTCCTGCCGCGCTCCGACGTCGTGCTCCTGCCGATCGTGCACTCCTCGGCCGAGGAACTGTCGCGATGGGTCGCGGGGCGGATCCGCGAGGAACTGCTCGCCGACGGGGCCCGGAACTGGTCGAGGATGGAGGTCTCGGTTTCGGAGACCCACGGCCAGGCGGCGACCTACACGGACGCCGAGCCGGTCGGTTAGGCGCCCCCCGCGATGGCCGAGTCGATCGGGTTGCGGGTCGGCGACCCGCGTTTCTGGGACCCGGTGGACCTTCGCTCGGAGGTCGACCGGGTCTTCGACGTCTGCGACTCCTGCCGCCTCTGCTTCAAGTTCTGCGGCAGCTTCCCGCTGCTGTTCGAGATGATCGACCGCCGCACCGAGGCGAACCGCGATCAGCACCTGCGCGAGCACCCCGAGCTGGTCGCGGAGGCCGACGCCCGGCGGGCCGCGTCCGCTGCGGCCGGGCCGATCGAACGCGAGGAAGGGCTCGAGATCACCGAGACCTTCGGCGACGAGCTGCCCGAACTCGCCGCGCATGCGCGCGATCTCTCCGACGACGACGTCGACCGGGTCGTCGACCTCTGTTTCCAGTGCAAGCTCTGCTTTCCGAACTGCCCCTACGTGCCGCCGCACGACTGGGCGATCGATTTCCCGAGGCTCCTGCTGCGCTGGAAGGCCCAGCGCACCCGTCGCGAGGGAACGCCGCTCGCCGACCGCCTGCTGCACGACCCCGCGACGATCGGCCGCGCCTCGAGCCTGCTCCCGCCGCTCGCCCGGCTCGGCACGACCAACCGGGCGAGCCGGATGCTGCTCGAGAAGACGCTCGGCGTGCACCGCGACAAGGCCCTGCCGCCGATCCCCGACGAGACCTTCCCCCGGTGGTGGCGCCGCAACCGCTCGCGCTCGGCCACGCCGACCGGACCGATTCCGCCGCCGCCCCCGCCGCCCGAGCCGGACGAGTTCGGCGACGTCCCGGCGCCCGAGGTGCCTCGCCGCGTCGTTCTCTTCTCGACCTGCCTCGTCGACTACAACGACCCGGCGACGGGGCGGGCCGCGGTTGCGGTGCTCTCGCACAACGGCGTCGAGGTGGCGTGGCCCGAGGCCCAGGGATGCTGCGGCATGCCGCGCCTCGACGGCGGCGAACTCGACCGGGCCTGCGAGCAGTCGCGCCGCAACGTCGAGGTCCTGCTGCCGTGGGTCGAGCGCGGCTGGGCGGTCGTCGTCCCCTCGCCGAGTTGCAGTCTCATGTTGCGCGAGGAGGTGCCGCAGCTCGTCGGCTCCGACGACGCCGCACGGGTGGCCGCCGCGACCTACGACCTGTGCGACTACCTGTTCAAGCTCGGGCGCACCGCGGCGGGCGTCCGCAAGGATTTCGTCCGGCGTCTCGGCCGCGCCCGCTACCACGTCCCCTGCCACGTCCGGGAGCAGCAGATCGGCTTCCGCGGCCGGGACGTGCTGCGTTGGGTGTGCGACGACGGCGTCGAGATGGTCCAGGAGTGCAGCGGGCACGACGGCACCTGGAGCATGAAGAAGGAGAACTTCGAGGCCTCGCTGCGCTGGGGGCGCAAGTGCTTCGACGGCATGAAGGGCGAGGTCGGCGAGGCCTGCTCGGCGCGATGCTCCGATTGCGCGCTCGCGGCGCTCCAGATCCGGCAGGGGGCGGGCGTCGTGGCCGTGCACCCGGTGATCGTGCTCGCGCACGCCTACGGCTTCGACGTGGGCGACGCGGCGCGCCACATCGAGTCGCATCGCGTCGATCCCGACGCCTCCCCGCCCGCGGACGGCTGAGGCTCGGGCCCGGGGCACGGGCTCGACGGGGGTCGAAGCCTCCGACGGAGCGGCCGCCCTGCCGCGCTCGGCGCGTCCGGGTCGGGGTTGATTCGGATGCCGCGAACGGCCAAGACTCTCCGCCGCGCGGTCCGGTCGGAAGCCGCGCCATCCACAGCCGACTGCAAGGAGCGACATCGATGACGAAGCGCGTTCGCGAGATCCTGAGCTGGTACGCGGGCAGCAACCCCGGGGTGCTGTCGAACCTCTCCCGCATGCTCAACCACGGCAGCCTGAAGGGCACCGGCAAGATGGTGATCCTGCCCGTGGACCAGGGCTTCGAGCACGGCCCGGCCCGGAGCTTCGCGAAGAACCCGGCCGGCTACGACCCCCGCTACCACTTCCAGCTCGCGATCGACGCCGGATGCAACGCGTACGCGGCGCCGCTCGGGTTCCTCGAGGCCGGTGCGGCCGAGTTCGCGGGCGAGATCCCGCTCATCCTGAAGCTCAACAACTCGGACTCGCTCACCGGCGGCGGGGATCCCTGTCCGGCGGTGACGGGCTCGGTCGACGAGGCGCTCCGGCTCGGCTGCGCCGCGATCGGCTACACGATCTACCCGGCGTCGAACGAGCGCAACGTGATGTTCGAGGACCTGCGCGAGTTGACCGAGGAAGCGAAGGCGAAGGGGCTCGCGGTCGTCGTCTGGTCGTATCCGCGCGGGTCGGGGATCTCGAAGGACGGAGAGACCGCGATCGACGTCGTCGCCTACGCGGCCCAGATCGCCTGCCAGCTCGGCGCGCACGTCGTCAAGGTGAAGCCGCCGACCGCGCACCTCGAGCAGGCCGCCGCGAAGAAGGTCTACGAGGCTCAGCAGATCCCGATCAAGACGCTTCCCGAGCGCGTGCGCCACGTCGTGCAGAGCTCGTTCGCCGGGCGTCGCATCGTCATCTTCTCGGGCGGCGAGGCCAAGGGGGACGAGGCGGTCTTCGACGAGATCCGCGGGCTCGCCGAGGGCGGCGCGTTCGGCTCGATCATCGGCCGCAACTCCTTCCAGCGCCCGAAGGAAGACGCTCTCAAGTTCCTCGCGACCGTCATGAAGATCTACAAGGACGCGAAGTAGGCGGCCCGAGGCCGATCGCGAACGACGGGGGGCGCCTGCGCGGGCAGGCGCCCCCCGTTTCGTTTCCCGGTCGCCGGGCGCGCTCGTCGAGGGTCAGGACTCCGCGCGCTCGATTCGGCGAAACCGGCCGCGCTCGACCTTTTCGATGCGGCCGGCCTTCTGCCACCGCGTCATCGCCGGGTAGGCCTGCGCCTTGCCCTTTGCCGCGGCACCGGGGTGCTTCAGCACGTCCTCGATTCCGAAGACCTCGGGCAGCGAGCGCAGGACTTCGTCCCAGTCGACGCGCGGTCCCGCGGCGCGCGACTTGCGCACGGGCCTGGGCGCCGGCGTGTCGCCGCCGGCTGCCGCCTTCGGCCGCCGTCCGCGCCGCGTCCCGGTCGCCGCCGGAAGAGCTTCGCCGAGGCCGATCGCCTGTTCCCAGATCCGCGCCTGCTCGACGAGCCGTCGCAGGTCGTCCTCCGCGCGGCGGATTTCCTTCTGCAGGATCTCGAGAACCCGGCGGGCCTCCTTGCGGACCTTGGCGAAACGGTCGCCGCCCGTCGAGGGCTCGAGCCCGGGCAGCTTCGTCTTGCGGGGCATCGTCGTTCCTTTCCCCGGCGGGTCGTGTCGACCTCGCCGATGACGTGGGTCTGTCGCGTCTGGACTACCGTTGAGGCGCCCACTTGCAAGCGGAATCCATGTCCCGGTGGACAAGTTCCGCGGGTGACGGCGGGTTTCCGGCGGCCACCCGCGGCCCCCCCTCCCGGGGGAAGGACGGGTCAGGGGCGCTCGCGGAGGTGGCGATCGAGGAAGTCCCGCACGAGGCCCCAGGCGACGGCGGCGGCATCCGGGCGAAACGCCTGCGGTCGCTCCTCGTTCGCGAACGCGTGGCCCGCGCCGCCGAAGACGTGCAGGGCGAACGACTTGCCGTGGCGCCGCAGGATCGCCTCGAGCTCGCCCCGATCCTCGCGGGGCACGAGCGGATCGTCGGCGCCGTAGAGGCCCAGCAGCGGACAGGCGAGACGCTCGGCGAGGTCGAGCGGGCTCGCCGGCTTCCGCTCGTCGCGGTGATCGTAGTGCAGCATGCCGTAGAAACTCACGCAGGCGGCGAGCGACGTGACGAGGCAGGCCGACTGCAGTGCGTACTGGCCTCCGATGCAGAACCCGAGTACCGCGACGCGCCCGGCGACTCCCGGACGACTCGCGAGCCAGGCGGCGGCCGACGCGACGTCGCCGATCACCCGCTCGTCGGGCAGGCTCGCGATCCAGCGGTCGACCGCCTCCATGTCGGGCAGGCTCGGCGTTCCCTCTCGACTGTAGGGGTCGAGCGCGAGGACCACGTGGCCGAACCCGGCGACCCGGGCCGCGAAGCCCTCGTAGAGCGGCGAGAGCCCGTGGACGTCGGGGAAAAGCACCACGCCGCCCTGCGCGGCGGCCTGCCCGCCGGCGGGCC
>JAGWVP010000663.1 GCA_018970825.1 bacterium
TGCGACTACTACGTGACCAACGACATCATCGCGAACCTCGCGCAGCGCTACTACATCAACACGACCGAGCAGCCGGTCTCCGAGACCTGGGGGCTCGCCGGCGTGAACCGCGGCCGCAGCGAGACGCAGGTCCGCCTCACCTGGCAGTTCTGACCGTGCCGGGAGGTCGCGTCCGACGGAAGCGGGGCGTCGCCGGTGGGATCCGGCGGCGCCCCGCTCGTTCTCGCGGAACGCCCACCGACGCGTGCGCCGGTCGAGGCCGGGCGGCCGTCGACGGCGACGGGTGCTTCGAATGAGCCGTCTGGGAATCGAACCCAGGACCCTCTGCTTAAAAGGCAGATGCTCTAACCGACTGAGCTAACGGCTCGCCCCGCGAGGGTAGCAGAGTGCGGGGGCGATGCCCCGTGCGGCGCCCGGGGCTCTTCCCGCGACGCCCATCCGCCACCGGGGGCGAGGCGACGGCCGACGATGCCGGGCCGTGCGGCGCCTCGCTCACCCGGGCGAGCCTCGGCGCGGCCGGGCGGGGCGGCTCTCGGCGCGGCGTCGCGACGCGGACATCGCCCAGGAGCAGATCGGGCAGGCGTCGGGTTCGTGGCCGCGCGCCGGGCAGTGGCTGCGCCCGAAGTGGATGATCTGGAGGTGGAGGCGGTTCCAGGACCTGCGTGGAAACACCCGCTTCAGGTCTCGCTCGGTCTGCTCGACGTTGCGCCCCGAGGAGAGGCCCCACCGCGCGGCGAGGCGGTGGATGTGGGTGTCGACCGGGAAGGCGGGGACACCGAACGCCTGCGCCATGACGACGCTCGCGGTCTTGTGCCCGACGCCCGGCAGCGCCTCGAGCGCCTCGAAGTCGGCGGGCACGCAGCCGTCGTGGCGCTCGACGATCAGGCGGGAAAGTTCGCGGATCGCGCGTGCCTTGCCCGGGGCGAGTCCGCAGGTGCGGATCTTCGCGAGGATGCTCCGCTCGGGGAGGGCCGCCATCGCCTCGGGGTTGGACGCGCGCTCGAAGAGCCCGGGCGTCACCATGTTCACGCGCAGGTCGGTGCACTGCGCCGAGAGCACGACCGCGACGAGCAGCGTGAACGGGTCGGAGTGGTCGAGCGGGACCGGGGGGTCGGGGAACAGGCGCTCGAGGATCTCGTCGATCCGCGCGGCCTTCTCGGCGCGGGTCATCCGAGCGTCCTCGCGACGAACCAGAACGTCCCGAGCCCGGCGAGGCCTCCCGCCGCCGCGGCCTCGAGCACGCGCTCGGTCGACTCGCCGGCGAGCCGCCCGGCGAGCCGGAACAGCGGCCAGGCGATCGCCGCCGCTGCGAAGAGCGCCGCCGCGATCCCGAGGTTGAAGCCGAGCAGAACCGGCACGAGTCGCCCGGGCGGGAGGTCGAGCCCGGTCACGGCAGGCGCGAAGCCGAGCCCGTGGACGAGCCCGAAGGCGAACGCGAGCCCTGCGCGCAGCCCGGCCGGGGCGACGGCCTCGCGCAGGAGCCCGAAGCGGCAGAGCGAGAAGAGTGCGAGACCCGAGAGCGCGAGCGGTCCGAGCGCTCCGTGACTTCGCGACGAGGCGAGCGCGATCGCTGCGACGAGCGTCGCGGCACCGATCGCGACCGCCGGGCGCTTGCCGCCGAGCAGCCACGAGTCCTCGGCCGCTGCGAGCGCGACCGAGAATCCGACGAGCGCGCCCACCGCTGCGCTCGACGGCGCCAGCACCCCGAGTCCGCCCGCGGCGAGCCCGATGCTGGTCGCGAGCGCGAAGGCGGCGAGCGTCGTCGCGACTTCGCCCATGGATCGCGCGAGCAGGAGCAGGGCCGCGAGGAATGCGA
The DNA here is from genome assembly GCA_018970825.1 of bacterium. Classification (GTDB taxonomy): domain Bacteria; phylum Desulfobacterota; class Binatia; order UBA12015; family UBA12015; genus REEB422. Next base: position 1,817 of record JAGWVP010000663.1, read on the forward strand.
GGTGGTCCTGGCCGGTCAGCAGGTGGTCGGCGCCGATCGGGATCCAGCGGGCGATACCTGCACCCGCGCGTCCGACCGCATCGGCGCCTACCTCGCCCGCCGGCTCCAGCTCTACTCGGGCGGGGCCTCCTGCACGGTCGT
>JAGWVP010000664.1 GCA_018970825.1 bacterium
GCGCAGGTCCCTCGCATTCCTCTTCTACCCGATCGGGAAGACTCGCTTCGGCCCCACCTCGACGTCACGGAACCCATCGCCCTGGCAGGGGTGGCAACGCCTCGGGTGGCACCTCGGCCTGAACGGTTCGACGTGTCTGCGGCCCGGCGAGTTGGAGACGCGGCTCGGCGCCCTGCCCGCAAAGGCGGTCCTGTTCGCCGCGACGCCGGACCCGGCCGCCAACGATGCGATCGTGGAACGTGCGCGCGAGGCCGGCCTCGTCGTCCGGCCGTTGCGCGTGCCCGGTACGTTTCGGGCGGCGACTCTCGAGCGAGGCTGACGTGCTGCCGCTCTCCTACAGCATCCGCAACGTCGTCGCTCGTCCCACCCGGAGCCTCATGACGGCGCTCGTCGTGGCGCTCGTGGTCGTCGCCTGCACGCTGCTGCTCGGGCTCATCTCGAGCCTGAAGCACACGCTCGTGTCGACGGGCCACCCGCTCAACCTCGTCGTCATGCGCAAGGGCTCGGACAACGACGGCTCGAGCCAGATCACGCTCGAGGCCTTCCAGTCGATTCGCTTCCAGGACGGCATCGCGCGCGACGCCGAGGGGCGCCCGCTGGTCTCGCCCGAGCTCGTCGTGCAGCCCTTCTTCCGCACCAAGGACGGCGGCCGCGAGAACGTGCTCGTGCGCGGCGTCGAGGCGGCGGCCCTCGGCGTGCACGACGACGTCCGGATCGTCGAGGGACGGATGCTTCGCCCGAGCGCGGGCGAGGCGGTCGTCGGTCGAGGCGCGCTCGGTCGCTACGCCGACGCGACGGTCGGCAGCGAGCTCGAGTTCGGCCGCGGGCGCTGGAAGGTGGTCGGCGTGATGGAGTCGGGCGGCTCGTCCTTCGAGAGCGAGGTCTGGGTCGACGCGCGCGAACTCGCCAACGACGCGCGACGTCCGTTTCCCTACTCGGGGGTCCGCCTGCGTGCGGCGTCGGCGGCCGACCTGGAGCGCCTCGAGCGGCGCATCGACGCCGACCCGCGCTTCGCGATCGAGGCCGTCCCGGAGCCGGAGTACTACCGCAAGCAGGCGAGCTCGGCGAACACGCTCTACGTGATCGTGATCGGCATCGCGGTGCTCGCGGGACTGGGTGCGGGCTTCGGCGCCGCGAACACGATGTACGCGGCCGTGCAGTCGCGCACCGCGGAGATCGGCACGCTCCGCGCGCTCGGCTTCTCCCGGGGGGCCATCCTCGCCGCGTTCGAGGTCGAGGCGGTCGCGCTCTCGCTGCTCGGCTTCCTGCTCGGCGCGGCCCTGTCGTGGCTCCTCTCGGTCGCCCTCTCGCACTGGCTCGGCGGGATCGCGTTCGGCGCGTCGACTTTCACGACGAACGTGGTCAGGCTAAGGCTCTCGCTCGCCGACCTCGGCGGCGCGCTTCTGCTCGCCCTCGCGGTCGGCGTGGGCGGCGGGCTCGGCCCGGCCTGGCGGGCGGCTCGCCTGCGGCCGATCGAGGCGCTGCGGCGGGCCTGACGGGACGACGACCTTGGAGAACAGGACGACCGACGACGGGAGCGCGCGAGGCGGACGGCTGCGCGAGGACCTTGCCTCCCTGCGCCTCGAGCGCGAGCCCGCGCCTCGACCGGCCGCGAAGCGAGGCTCGGGCCGCGGCCTCCGGCGCGTCGCGATCCCGCTTGCCCTGCTCGCGGCGGTCGGCGCGGGACTCGCCGCATGGCGCGGCCGCCCGGTGCCGGTCGAGGTCGCCGTGGCGCAGCGGGCCGAGCCCGGCTCGGAGCGCGCCCCCGTGCTGTCGGGCTCGGGCTACGTCGTGACCGGCGACCGCTACGTCTCGATCGGCGTCCGGGTGCCCGGGCGGATCGAGCGCTACTTCGTCGAGGAAGGCCAGCCGGTGCACAAGGGCGACGCGCTCGTCGCCCTCGACGACCGCGACTACCGGGCGGCCCTGCGGCGAACCGAGGCGTCGCTCGTGCT